>JAWRJC010000087.1:0-9883 GCA_040307715.1 Clostridiales bacterium
GAGAAAGGATATCTTGTTCTCTATCCGCCGGCGCCGCCGGCAGTCATCAATCCGCTGACGGGGCTTGCAGGATTCAATGAAAAAGCAGTCGGCAAGAGACCGATCGCACTCGTCGTAGAGAACGATCCGAAAGCCCGTCCGCAGTGGGGCATCGACGATCCGGAAAAATCCCCAGACATCATTCTCGAAGGGGAGATGGAAGGCGGCGAGACCCGTACGCTGTGGTTTTACGCGGATATGACAGCGTTGCCTTCGCAGGCAGGTCCGCTCAGGAGCGCCCGTCCGCCGTACATCCGTTTTTCGGAACTGTTCGACGCGATCTTCATTCACTGCGGCTACAGCCACAGTTCGTGGGATTACACCGGCGCGGATGCCGTTTTCTCCAACGACGGCGTTGACCATATCGATATGCTGAGCTACGGCAATGCGACAGGGGTGTTCGGCCGCGATTATTCCAGAACGAGCATGCTGGAGCACACCGCGTTCCTGCGCGGCGAGAAAGTTGCCGATACGATCGCAGCGGCGGGCTTCCGCACGGATGCCAATGAATCGCGGTATACCAAGTTCGAGTTTGAAAAGGCGGAGGAAGAGACGAAGGAAGAGCCCAAGACCGGGACAGGGCTGGTAGATCAACTGCGGCATGCATCGGACCTGATCGTCAATCCGCCTGCGCCGGAAGAACCTGCCGGCAAACCCTGCACATCGATCGACATTCAGTTCTCCAACGCAACGGATACGAAGCATTTCGACTACTCCGAAGAGGACAAAATGTATCACACGCAGGATTACTACACCGATGTTGCGCGGACGAACGTCCTGCTGCTGTTCGATGAGACCCGTTACATTGAAAAGCAGGACACCTGGGGCGCGGGGGTCAGCGAACTGTACTGCAACTATGAATTCGCAGGCGGCCGCGGGTATCTCGCCAGGAACGGCCGCATTGAGGAGATCACCTGGGCGGTCGAAGACGGCAGGATCGCGCTGCGCGGCGCGGACGGCGAACCGGCACAGCTGACACCGGGCAAGACCTGGATCGGCTGGTGCTCGGAAAACCACAGAGGCAGCGTGACCGCTGAGTAATAAAGACACCATCAACAGAACAGGAAACAAGAGGTAACCCCTTGAGACTACTGATCGAAATCATTAAAGAGCATATCACATACCGCAAGCAGATCATCAAGCTGGCGAAGTCGGATCTGATCAAGACCTACCGCGGGTCCGCGCTCGGCTGGGCGTGGGCGATCATCAAACCGCTGGTCACGATCTTTGTTTTCTGGTTCGCGTTCAGTATGGGTCTGCGGCATGGACAGGACGTGGACGGCTATCCGTTCATCCTGTGGCTGATCGCCGGCTTCCTGCCGTGGTTCTACATGACAGAGATGATCACACAGGGCGCGGCGTGCATCCGTAAGAACAAGCACATGGTCACCAAGATGAAGTTCCCCGTGTCGACGATCCCGACGTTCACGGGACTGTCCAAACTGGTCGTGCATCTGGTGCTCCTGCTGATCGTGATCGTCATCTTCTGCCTGTTCGGGTACCTGCCGGATATCTACTATCTGCAGCTGCCCCTCTATATCCTGATGATGCTCGTCTTCTTCATTTTCTGGGCGCTGTTCTCCGGTATGCTTTCAGCGCTCAGCAAGGATTTCCAGAACCTCGTCAATGCGTTCGTCACGGCGCTGTTCTGGATGTCCGGCATCATTTACAATGTCAACAACATCGCCCATGAATGGATCCGGATCCTGCTGAATTTCAACCCGATCACCATTATGGCGAACGGTTACCGGCACGTGTTCATCGACAAGACTTGGTTCTTTGAAGACGCGCTCGGCTTCGGCGGGTATTTTGTCGTGCTGTTCGTTATGATCTGCGCGGCGCTGTGGGCGTATAAGAAACTATATAAAGAAATCCCGGATGTACTGTAAGAGAACAAGGAGAGCGTGATGAGTAACCCGGTGATCCAGTTCGATCATGTGACAAAGACATATAAACTTTACCGCAGCGACAAGGCGCGTTTTCTGGGGCTGTTCTCCAAGAAGATCCCGTACAAGGAAAACAAAGCAGTCAATGATGTTTCCTTTACGATCAACAAAGGGGAAGGGGTCGTTCTGCTGGGCCGGAACGGTGCCGGCAAGTCCACCATCCTGAAGATGATCACGGGAGTCAGTTTCCCCACGGCGGGAAAGATCACGGTCAACGGCCGTGTCAGCGCGCTGCTGGAACTGACGGCGGGCTTTGATACCGAGTTCACCGGCAGGGAGAACATCTATCTGAAGTGCAACATCCTCGGGATGAACGATGAAGAGGTGCGCAAGGTGGAGGACGCGATCGTGGAGTTCGCAGACATCGGCGATTACATCGACCAGCCGGTCCGCACGTATTCCAGCGGTATGCGGGCGCGTCTGGGATTTGCGATCAACGTCAACATCGATCCGGAGATCCTGATCGTCGACGAGGCGCTCAGCGTGGGCGACACCACGTTCCGGAAAAAGTGTGTCGCCAAGGTCAACGAGATCATGGCCGGCGAGGACGTGACGCTGCTGTTCGTCACGCATTCCCTCAGCATGGCCAAAGAGTTCTGCACGCGGGGGATCGTTCTGCAGAAAGGCAAGATCATTTTCGACGGCACCGTAGAAGAAGCGGAAGCGTACTACAACGGCTGACCGCAAGCGCAGGGTGAACGATGGGAAGAAGCAAGACCGAGTATATGAAAAAAGCGTTCCGCGCCGGGATGTTTGCCGTGTGCAACAGAGCGATCGGCCTGGTCTGTCCTCTGAAGGAGAACAGAGCTCTTTTCGTATCCGATGTCCGGGAATCGCTCGGCGGCAACCTGCAGTTCGTCCATGACGCGAGGCCGGCAGGGATCGAAGCGCGGTATGATTTTCTTGCGGACCGCCGGCTTCCCCGCGGCATCCGGCGTTCCCTGCGTCTGTTCTACGATCTGACCACCTGCAAATACATCCTTCTTGAGGATTACTTTACGTATATCAGCTACATGAGAGTGCGGCCGGGGCAGCAGATCTGCCAGCTCTGGCACGCGCCCGGTGCGTATAAGAAATTCGGATACAGCAGGGCGAACGGCGCGGAGGGGATCAAGGTCCACCGCGGCTACCGCAAGTACGCGAAGGCGGTCACGAGCGCCGAAGCGATCCGCGGCGATTACGCGGAAGCCTTCGGTCTGCCGCTCGAAAAAGTACAGGCGACGGGCGTTCCCCGGACGGATATCTTCTTTGACGAAGACCACATCCGTGCGGCAAAGGAGGCGCTGTATAAGAAGTATCCTGTTCTCCGCGACAGAAAGGTGATCCTCTTTGCGCCCACCTACCGCGGCCTGCGCGCCGAGGACGCCGCCTACGATTTCTCCAGACTGGACCCCGAAAAGCTGTACAACGGGCTCGGAGACGACTATGTCTTCGTGTTCAAATGGCATCCGGCCACTTATACCAATCTGCGTCTGGAGGACAGACAGGCTTACGCGCTCGGGAAGTTCGGTGAATTCTTCCTGGATCTCTCGGAAGAGAGGGAGATCAACGACCTGCTCCTCGCGGCTGATGTGCTGGTGACGGACTATTCTTCGGTGATCTTCGACTATTATCTGACCGGCAAACCGGTCGTGTTCTATACCTTTGATAAAGAAATCTATGCGGGCGGCAGAGGGATCTACTACCCGTTTGAGGAATACCTGTACGGACCGGCAGTCGAGGACGAGGAATCGCTTGTCGCGGCGATCCGTGCGGCAGATCTCTGTGAAGACCGCCGCGCCGCGTTCGGCAGGAAGTTTATGGACGCCTGCGACGGCCGCGCAACTGAAAAAACGTGCGCGTGGATCTTTGAAGACCGTCTGCCCGCCGGGCAGAGGAGCGGCGCGGACAACGGGGAGGCCGTCCGATGAGTGTGCTTGGCGCCGGGAAAGCAGTTCTGCGCGGCATATACGGACTGCACAAAAAAGCGGCTACCCGGCCGGACCGGGTCGCGATCATCAGCCGCCAGGGCAATGCCCCGAGCATAGATATCCGGCTCCTCAGGGCGGCGCTCGAAAAGAACGGAGACGTCGATGTGCGCGTTCTCTGCAAGACGCTGGACGGCGGCATCCTGCGCAAGATCGGATATCTGTTCCACATGATCGGTCCGCAGATGCACGCCATCGCGACATCGAAGGTCGTCGTGCTCGACAGTTACTGCATCGCTGTCAGCATACTGGAGCACAAAAAAGACCTGACGGTCATCCAGATGTGGCACGCGATGGGAGCGCTGAAGAAATTCGGCAAAAGCATTCTCGGGCAGGCGGAAGGATCGTCCCGCGCACTGGC
Organism: Clostridiales bacterium; assembly: GCA_040307715.1. Taxonomy (GTDB): domain Bacteria; phylum Bacillota; class Clostridia; order Peptostreptococcales; family Anaerovoracaceae; genus RUG13615. The sequence continues at coordinate 4,314 of JAWRJC010000087.1, forward strand.
GGAAGAGATGCAGATGCACCGCGGCTACGATGTGCTTCTCGCGAGCAGCGAGGCCAGCCTGCCGTTCTTTGCGGAGGCGTTCGGGTATGAAGAAAACCGGTTCTGGATCCTGCCGCTCCCGCGGACGGATCTGCTCCGGGACAAGGCATATATGGAGGCCAGGCGGGAGGAGATCCTCAAGGCAAATCCGCAGCTCGCGGGCAGGAAGGTCCTCCTCTATGCGCCGACGATGCGCAAGACGGGCGAGGATCTGACAAAGCCCGTTGAACTGGCCAGAGAAGTCCAAAAGTACGGAGAGTATCTGCTCGTCGTTTCCCCGCATCCCGTCACGGGCATGCAGGAGGGGGCATATCTTAAGCAACTGAAGGAGAACGGGGCGCAGTTCCTGCCGGACTATTCGACGCTCGACCTGCTGTCCGTCTGCGATGTGTTCATCTCGGACTACTCCGCTGCGGTCTTTGAAGCGGCAGCCACCGGCAAGCCAGTCTGTCTCTACGCGTACGATCTGGACAAGTATCTTAAGACGAGAGGCTTCTATCTGGATTATGAAAAAGAAATGCCGGGCATCCCTTACAGGACGGCGGAAGAAGTGATGCGCGCTGTTGCGGACGGGGTCCCGGATCCCGCGCAGGCAGAGCGATTCGCCGCCAGATACATCGCCCCGGTCGAACATACTGCTGAGGAGCTCGCGTCCCGCATCCGGGCGCTGCTCCGGGAAAGGAAATGAGATGCTGTTTTTTCTGCTTCTGTTAGTGGTCCTGATGGTCACCGATATGGAGATCGCTCCGCTCGGCGCCTACCAGGAAGACTATATGTCGCGCAAACAGAACAACTGCATAAAAGGGATCTTCATCCTGCTGATCCTGATGAGCCACTACACGCAGTACTGCGATCTTGGCGGACCCTTCGACGCAGCCTACTGGGCGGCAAGGATGCACATCGGGCAGGGCGTCGTCGCGATGTTCCTGTTCTATTCCGGGTACGGCATGATGGAATCGATTCGCAAAAAAGGATTTCCCTATGTCCGCCGGATCCCGGTCTTCCGGTTTCTGAAAGTCTGGTGGAATTTCTTCCTCGCGGTGCTCTGCTATCTGGTGATGGATCTGATCCTTCAGATCCACTACCCGGGGACGCATATCCTGCTCTCGTTTGTCGGGTATAAATCGCTGGGCAACAGCGACTGGTACATGTTCGCGATCTTCGTCCTGTACCTGCTGACCTTCCTCGCGTTCTTCCTCGTCAAGTGGAAGGACGGGATGGCCGGCTACATCGCAGGGACCGTGCTCATGTTCCTGCTGACGACAGGCGCGGTCTACTGGGAGATCAGGATGGGCCGTTCGCCGTGGACATACAACACCATGCTGATCTACCCGCTCGGGATGGCATTTTCGCTGCTTCGCCCGAAGGTGGAAGCGCTTCTTACGAAAGACGGTCTGATCTACGGAGCGGTCTTCCTGGCGGTCATGCTGGTCTATATGTACAGTTACATCCACCGGGGCGACCGGTTCATGATCTATACGGTCTGGGTGTATGCCTTTACGGCGGCGATCCTGCTGCTGACGATGAAGGTGTCGTTCAAGAGCTGGGTGCTGGAGTGGTTCGGCAAAAACCTGTTCTGGGTCTACATCCTGCAGCGGATCCCGATGATCCTTCTGGAGCATTTCGGGATGATCGACCGGCACAGATATTTCTGCTTCGTGATCGTATTCATCACGACGATCTGCCTGACACTGCTGTTTGACCGGACCGTAGGAAAGGCGACGAACGATCTGTTCGCGAAACTCGACAGCAGGACGGCGGCAGGACAAAGCAACGGAAGCCCGCAGGGCACGGATAAATAGCAAAGTATATTTTACAGGAGGCAACAGCATGATATACGGATTGGTTCTTGCAGGCGGTATCGGCCAGCGAATGGGCAGTGATATCCCCAAGCAGTTTCTGACAGTCGGCGGCAAGGCGATCATTTCGCATACCGTCCGGACGTTCCTCGATCATCCGGCGATCGCGCATGTGATCGTGCTCGTGCCCGCGGATTGGATCGACTACACAAAGGAAGTATTCGAGCGCGATTTCGGGGAGCAGGAAAAACTGGACGTGACTGCCGGCGGCGCGCTCCGCAACGACACGATCATGAATGGCATCGCGTTCATCAAAGAACGTGATCCGGACAGTGAGAACGCGGTTCTCATCACCCATGATGCGGTCCGTCCGTTTGTGACGAAGGAGATCATCGACGCGAATATCGAAGCGCTGAAGACCCATACAGCCTGTGACACAGTTGTGCCTTCGACGGATACGATCGTGGTCAGCGAGGACGGCAGGATCATCTCCAGTGTTCCGGACCGCGCCAAGCTGTACAACGGGCAGACGCCGCAGTCGTTCCGCCTGGGTACGTTCGAGGCACTGTACAACTCGCTGACAGAGGAAGAGAAGGCGATCCTCACGGATGCGGCAAAAGTCTTCGTCATCAAAGGCGAAAAAGTAGCGCTGGTCGAAGGGGCCAGCTCCAATATCAAGATCACGTATCCTTCTGACATCGATATGGCGCAGGCGATCCTGGGAGAGGAATAAAAGAGCCGTGAAAGGGATCACAGCGTATGCGGACAAAGGGCGCCATTCACCGGATATTACATATTCTGTTCTATCTGCTGATCGCTGTTTTGCTGCTGTTTTCTGCGGCAGGCGCTTCCATGGCCGACTGGCTCGAGGAAGTGTTTCAGACGACCTTCCGGGAGATCATTTATACTTACCGGCTGGGGCTGCGCGGGGCGGATACCAGTTTTCTGAGACCGTCGCTTACCGCCTGCCTGAACGGCATTCTGTTTGCGGCTGTACTGCTGCTGGCGGTGATCCTGGCGGATATCCTGCTGACGGGATACTTCTCGCGCAGGAATGAAGAAAAAGGGCAGCCGGGCTGCAGCAGATTCCGGCGGCGGTACAGAGCCGCGGTGCTCGTTTGCTGTCTGCTGCTCGCGGCAAATACATTTCTGTATGCAGACCAGGTCCTCAAGATCTCGCCTTTTCTGAAAAGCAGGTTTATCAACACTTCCCTGTATGAAAGGGAGTACGTAGATCCGGCATCTGTTTCGATCACCCTGAAAGGGGAGCCGCGCAATCTGATCCTCATCTACCTTGAGAGCATGGAGATCACTTATGCGGATCACAAGAGCGGCGGGGCGCATCAGATCAACATCATACCCGGATTGACGGCGCTCGCGCTGGAAGAGGATACGATCAGTTTTGGTGAACCGGGGGTCGTCAGCGGCATCCATGCGCTGACGGGCACAACGTTCACGACAGGGGCGATCCTTGCGAGCACGTCCGGCGTTCCCTTCGCATTCCGGCAGGGGCGCAATATGATGGTGCTGGAAGACGCCTTCGCGCCGGGGCTCACCACCCTCGGGGACATCCTTGAAGGATACGGTTACAGGCAGGTCTTCATGTGCGGCTCCGACGCAGAGTTCGGCGGCAGAGAGATGCTCATGGAGGAGCATGGCGATTTCGAGATATTCGATTACTATACCGCGATCGTAAAAGGGTATATAGCAAGCGATTACAATGTCTGGTGGGGCCTGGAAGACCATATTCTCTACGAGATGGCAAAGGATGAGCTGCTGGAACTCGCGGCGGGCGGCCAACCGTTCAATTTCACGATGCTGACGGTGGATACGCATCATGTGGGCGGCTATGTCTGTCCCTGGTGCGGCGACGAATTCCACGATGAGACGGCGAACGTGATCGCCTGTGCGGACAGGCAGATCTGTGCATTCATTGCCTGGTGCCGGGAGCAGGATTTCTATGAGAACACGACGATCGTGATCCTGGGCGATCATCCGCGGATGGACAAGGCGCTCGTGTCCGGCGTTCCGTATTACAACCGGGCAACGTACAACTGCCTGATCAATGCGGATACACACGGCCGTACGGTAGAACAGAAGCGGATCGCAACGATCGTGGATATGTTCCCGACGATCCTCGCGGCGTTGGGCTTTGAGATCGAGGGAGACCGGCTGGGGCTCGGTGTGGATCTGTGCTCGGATACGCCGACGCTGGCGGAAGAAAAGGGGTATGACTGGCTGAATGCGGAGGCCGGAAAGAATTCAAAATACTATCAGGAAAACTTTACAAAAGAGCGGTAAAAGAGAAAGACCGCAGTGCAACATAACGGACTGACGAAAGGAGCAGCAATGAAAAACACGATTTACAGACTGATCGAACCGAAAAAGATCGTTGCGTTCGAGGAAGAACTCGACGAGAAGAAAGCAGAAGGGATCATCGTCAAACCCACCTATATGTCGATCTGCCATGCGGATCAGAGATACTATCAGGGGCAGCGCGATCCGGAAGTGCTGAAGAAAAAACTGCCGATGGCGCTGATCCATGAGTCGATCGGCGAGGTGGTGTACGACCCGCAGGGGGAATTCGCACCCGGCACGCGTGTGGTCATGGTGCCGAATACACCGTTTGAAAAGGATCCTGTCATCGGAGGAAACTATCTGCGCACGTCCAAATTCCGCGCGAGCGGGTATGACGGGTTCATGCAGACCTATGTGGAGATGCGCAGAGATCTGCTCCTGCCGCTGCCCGAGGGCATTGCGCCGGAACTGCTGGCTTTCCTCGAGATCTGCACGGTAGACTTCCACATCGTCAGCCGGTTTGACAAGATCGCGCACGAAAGACGCGACGTGCTAGGCGTCTGGGGCGAGGGCAACATGGGATATATCACCGCGCTGTTCCTCAAATACCGGTACCCGCAGGCTAAGATCCTCGTGTTCGGTGTCGTCAAGGAAAAACTGGATGAGATCCACTTTGCGGACGGCGTCTATCAGGTTTCCGACATCCCGGAAGATGTGTATGTAGACCATGCGTTCGAATGCGTCGGCGGCCGTGCGAGCGGCATCGCCGTCAACCAGATCATCAACGATGTGATCCGTCCGGAGGGGACGATCGCTCTGACCGGCGTCAGCGAGGATCCCGTTCCGATCAACACCCGCATGGTGCTTGAGAAGGGTCTGCGGCTGTTCGGTTCGAGCCGGTCGACAGAGAAGGACTTCGCAGAGACGCTGCAGTTCTATGTCGATCATCCGGAAGTCCCGAAGGCGCTTGAGCGCGTGGTCGGGAAGACCATGACGATCGATTCGATCGACGATATCCATGCCGCGTTTGAAGAAGACATCAACAATCCGAGCGCGAAGACCGTGCTCAAATGGAATCTGTAAACAGACAGCAGCAAGGCCAAGCATTGAAAAGGAATACGCTCATGCCAAAAGTCAGTATTATCATACCGATCTACAACGCAGAGGAGAAACTCGACCGTACGATGGAGTCTGTTCTGGGACAGACGCTTCGCGATATTGAAGTACTCCTGATCGACGACGGTTCGCAGGACCGGACGGTCGAGATCGCCCGGACCTGGGAAGAAAAAGACGACCGCGTGCGCCTGATCGTGAACGAACATAACATGGGCGTTTCGAAGACCCGTAACGTCGGGCTCGACAACGCAGCCGGCGAATTTATCCGGTTCGTCGACGGCGATGATACGATCCCTGAGGTGTCCACGTATAACATGG
>JAWRJC010000088.1:0-4022 GCA_040307715.1 Clostridiales bacterium
ACGCCGCAGCCTTCCCCCGGCGCTTCCGGACAGAGCAGTGCCTGCGCGAACGCGACGGCGAACGGCTCCTTGTCCACGGAGCGCGGCGCTTCGATGATGAACGCGTGCGGCACCTCGCCGCTTTGGATCATCGTACGGATCTTATCGATGAGCGCATCGTTGTTCCTGATCTGCGCAAAACTCATGCCGCTTCCTTTCCTACAGCCCGTGCTTGCGGAACAGCAGACGGTCGAGGTGACGGGCGATCTCTTCACTGACCGCCTCGATGGGCTGCTCGCCGTCGATGCCGATGATGCGCGCCGGGTACTGCTTTTCAAGTGCGAGATAGCCTTCATAGACACGTCTGTGGAAAGCAGCGCTCTCCTGCTCCATCCGGTCCATCGACGCTTCGTCGATCCGCGCGCGGCTCTTCGCGGGATCCACTTTGATCAGGATCGTTGCATCCGGCACACAGTCGCCGATGGCGTATCCGTTAACAGCTGTCACGCTGTCGCCGAGGCCGCGCGCATAGCCCTGATACGCGATCGAAGAGTCGACATACCGGTCACAGACGACAGTTTGCCCCGCTTCGAGCGCGGGTCGGATGACTTCGCTGACGAGCTGTGCGCGGCTGGCTGCATAGAGCAGCGTCTCCGTCATCGGATCCATTCCCTCGTTGTCGGGATCCAGGATCAGGGTGCGGATCTTCTCCCCCACCGGGGTGCCGCCCGGCTCTCTTGTGAACAGCACGTCTTCGCCTTTGCCGGCCAGATACTCTCTGATGAAGGCAAGCTGTGTCGTCTTGCCGGACCCGTCGCCGCCTTCTACTGTAATGAACAATCCTTTTTTCATATTCTCACTCTGTACGCAGTACTGCGCGGGATCGGTCCCGCAGCGCTGCCTGTCCGCTACCGGCGGTGTTTCTTTCTTTTTCTTTTGTTGCTGCCGCTCCCTTTGGCTTTCCCGGACGCAACGACGCTCTGCCTGACCTGATCAAGCAGCTGGTCGATCAGGATATAGGCAATATAGGCCACCGGCATGCACAGCATGACAACGAACACGATCTTCAGTATCCGCATGATCTCCATGAAGGCCTTCCCTCCTGCTCTCCTTTAGCCGAACGCATTCCAAGACAAGATATTATATCACAGCAACCCCTCTGCTTCAAAGTGTTCCTTGGCGATTCCGGGAATCGCTCTTCAGATATTTGTTAGCACTCTTTTTAATTGAGTGCTAAATTTTTGTTTACTTTTTGTTTTACGGCTATTAAAATGTAATCAGGAAGGCCCCCGCCGGCCAAAATCAACAATCCGCACGAAGCCGGCAGGCATGCAGCACCGTGAAATGTGAAGAAAGAAAAGACATCAAGGAGGACCCAATGAACATCGAAAAACTGACGATGAAGGCCCAGGAAGCACTCCAGCAGACCCAGAACAATGCCATTGCCCTCGGCAACCAGCAGATCGACGGCGAACATCTGCATCTGGCACTGCTGCAGCAGCAGGGGGGCCTCATCCCCAAACTCATCAGCAACATGGGCATAGACCCGGCTGCCCTCACCCGCAGCGTCGAAGGCGAACTCGACAAACTGCCGAAGGTACAGGGTGCGGGAGACAGCCTGTATACATCGACACGCCTAAACAAACTGCTCATGGACGCGGAGAAGACCGCCGATCAGTTCAAAGACGAATACATCAGCGTCGAGCACCTGTACCTCGCCCTTCTGAATGAGCGGAACACCCCGTCCGCACAGCTGTTCCGGCAGTACGGCATCACGAAAGACGGCTTCCTGGCCGCCCTCGAGAAAGTGCGCGGCAATCAGACCGTCACGAGCGCCGACCCCGAGGACAACTACGAAGCGCTGACCAAGTACGGCCGCGACCTCGTGGAAATGGCCCGGGAGGGCAAGCTTGACCCTGTCATCGGACGCGACGAAGAGATCCGGCACACGATCCAGATCCTCTCCCGCCGCACGAAGAACAACCCGGTCCTCATCGGCGAACCGGGCGTCGGCAAGACCGCTGTCGTCGAAGGGCTCGCGCAGCGGATCCTCAACGGCGACGTACCGGAAGGTCTGAAGGATAAGACAATTTTCGCCCTCGATATGGGCGCCCTGATCGCCGGCGCGAAGTTCCGCGGCGAATTCGAAGAGCGTCTCAAAGCTGTCCTGAACGAGATCGAAAAGTCCGACGGCCGCATCATTCTCTTCATCGATGAGATCCACAACATCGTCGGCGCAGGCCGTACGGAAGGCAGCATGGATGCCGGCAACCTGCTCAAGCCGAAACTCGCCCGCGGCGAACTGCACTGCATCGGTGCGACGACGCTGGACGAATACCGCAAATATATCGAGAAGGACGCGGCACTTGAGAGGCGGTTCCAGAAAGTCATGATCGACCAGCCGACCGTCGAAGATACGATCTCCATCCTGCGCGGGCTCAAAGAACGCTTTGAGATCCACCACGGCGTACGCATCACCGACAACGCGCTGATCGCCTGTGCCACCCTCTCCGACCGCTACATCAGCGACCGGTTCCTGCCCGACAAGGCCATCGACCTGATGGATGAAGCCGCCGCGATGATCCGTACCGAGATCGACAGCATGCCGGCGGAGCTCGACCAGATCTCCCGCAAGATCATGCAGCTCGAGATCGAAAAGCAGGCGCTGGGCAAGGAAGAAGACGCCGCGAGCGCCAAACGGCTGGAGAATATCGACAGAGAACTCGCCCAGCTGAAAGACGAAAGCGCCGCCATGCGCGCCCAGTGGGAAGGCGAAAAGAAGGCCATCACCGGGCAGAAAGCCCTGAAAGCGCAGATCGAGGAAGTCAGACATCAGATCGAGGAAGCCGAGCGCCACTACGATCTCGAAAAACTGGCGGAGCTCAAATACGGCACCCTGCCCTCTCTGCAGAAAGAACTGGAATCGCTCAAGAACGAAGACGGCACAAAGGACGACGACCGCCTCCTGAAAGAGGAAGTCGACGAAGAAGAAATCGCGGAAGTCGTCTCCAAGTGGACCGGCATCCCGGTCTCCAAACTTGTCGAGACCGAACGGGAAAAGCTTCTGCACCTGCCGGAGATCCTGCACAGAAGAGTCATCGGTCAGGACGACGGCATCGAAGCCGTCAGCGAAGCGATCCTCCGCGCGCGCGCAGGCCTCAAGGCGGAGAACCGCCCCATCGGCAGTTTTATCTTCCTCGGTCCCACCGGCGTTGGCAAGACCGAACTCGCCAAAGCCCTCGCGGAAGCGCTCTTCGACAGCGAAAAGAACATGATCCGCATCGACATGTCCGAGTACATGGAAAAGCACTCCGTCTCCAGACTGGTCGGCGCGCCTCCGGGGTATGTCGGCTACGATGAAGGCGGTCAGCTGACCGAAGCGGTCCGGCGCCGCCCCTACTCCGTCATCCTGTTCGACGAGATCGAAAAAGCGCACCCGGACGTCTTCAACATCCTGCTGCAGCTGCTGGACGACGGGCGCCTGACGGACAACCAGGGCCGCACCGTGGACTTCAAGAACACGATCATCATCATGACCAGCAACATCGGCAGTTCCTATCTGACCGAAAACATCCGGGAGGACGGCACCATCGCGGAGCATGTCAAGGATGAAGTCACCCGCGAGATGAAGCAGCATTTCCGCCCCGAGTTCATCAACCGCATCGATGACATCATCGTCTTCTCGCCGCTCACCGAAGCGCAGATCGAAAAGATCATCGACCTCTCCATGGAAGATATCCAGAAGCGTCTCGCAGACCGCAATATCACGCTTCGTCTCACCGAAGCGAGCAAGCAGCTCATTGCCAAAGAAGCGTACACGCCGATGTACGGAGCGCGGCCGGTCAAACGGTACCTGCAGAAATACATCGAGACCGGACTTGCCGCACGCATCATCGCAGGCGAGATCATGGACGGTCAGGAAGTCGTTATTGACGCGAAGAACGGCGAACAGCACTTCTCCGCCGAATAGCTTTCTTCTGCAATCACAGCCGAAGACAACACGGGCAGCCCGGCACGATGCCGGGCTGCTCTTTTCACATGAA
>JAWRJC010000089.1:0-11703 GCA_040307715.1 Clostridiales bacterium
CGATCTCTTCACCGATCTGTTCCTGCATGAGGAAGGTGTGGTCGTCATCCTGATGGAATTCCTGGACGCGGAAGAGGCCGTTGAGCTCGCCGGATTTCTCCTTGCGGTGGATGATGTCGGTCTCCGCGAAACGCAGCGGCAGTTCCTTATAACTGCGCGGCCGGCTTGCGTACGCCTTGATGGCGTTCGGGCAGTTCATCGGCTTGATGGCGTACATATCGTCGCCGGAGGGCACGATGAACATATTGTTCTGATAGTGATCCCAGTGGCCGCTGGTGACCCAGAGCTGCTGGGCATTGATGACCGGTGCGCTGATTTCCTGGTAGCCGCGCTTGTAGTGCAGGCGGCGCCAGAAATCGAGCAGGGCGTTGAACACGTTCCAGCCGCGGGGGAGCCAGTAGGGCATGCCCGGTGCGGTCGGGTCGAAGAAGAACAGATCGAGCTGGGGTCCGAGCCTCTTGTGGTCGCGTTCCATCGCTTCCTGGACCATCTGGATGTGCGCCTTGAGTTCTTTTTTGTCAGGGAATGCATAGACGTAAACGCGCTGCAGCTGCTCGCGGTTTTCGTCACCTCTCCAGTAGGAACCGCTGACGGACTTGATCTGGAACGCTGCGCTGAGCAGTTCCTGTGAATTGTCTACGTGCGGGCCGCGGCAAAGATCCACGAAATCATCGCCGGTCCAGTAGATTGTAATCAGTTCGTCGTCGGGGAGATCCTGGATCAGTTCAGTCTTGAATTTCTGATCCTTGAAGAGTTCCAGCGCCTCGTCCCGGCTTACTTCCTTGCGGGTCCAGGGCTCCTTTCTCTTCATGATCTCTCTCATCTTGGCTTCGATTGCATCACAGTCTTCCTTGGTGATCGTCTCCGGGAGCAGGAAGTCGTAGTAGAAGCCATCCGCAATCTGCGGGCCAATGGCATACTGTACGTTCTCTTTCCCGTAGATCTCGATGACCGCCTTGGCCAGGATGTGCGAGAGGGAGTGACGGTAAACGTCTAAAAATGCTTGTCTTTCCATAAATATAAGCCTCCTTTGGGCCTGCAACCGGCAGGACCCTGTTACGCCCCGTGCTGTCCGGGGCTTCTTTATCTGCAACCAGCAGATCCGATAATTGATGCGCGAGGAATCGCTCATAAAAATGAGGGTCATCGCTAACCCTCATTTTACTATACTTGCACGGAGAATGCTATAGGGATCATTCCCAGAACAGTTCGTCGAGTGTTTTATCGAGTGCTTTACAGATCGCGATACACAGGTTGATGGTCGGATTGTAATCGCCTTTTTCGATGGCGTTGATGGTCTGCCTGGACACTCCGCAGAGTTCGGCCAGCTGCGCCTGGGACAGATCCTTGGCCGCACGGGCGGCTTTCAGTTTGAGGTTCTTCATTTACTCCGCCTCCCGTTTGTCGATGATTTCTTTAATGATCAGTTCGATTCCCACGACCGCCAGCATAATCAGGACGATCGCATTGAGCCATGCAGCGTCGAAGGTTGTTTTGCCGAGGATCGTGAAGACGACCGGGATGGCATTGAGCGCCGCACAGACCAGGAAAATCACAGCGTAGCGTTTGCGGTTGTTGTTGAGTCCCCAGTAGACATCATTCCAGATGCTGTAGCCGGCGAGCACCAGGCAGCCGACGATGATGCCTGCAAAGTGGAGGACGTAGGAGGGCAGCGGCAGCGAGATCTGGCCGACCTCCAGCACCAGCATCAGTGCTTCATAGATCAGGATCGAGTAGAATGCGTAGCGGTAAGCTTTGCCGCGGACCGCTTCCTGCCGTTCATCGTATTTTGATTTGACGGCGTGATCCTTGTTGGCATATTTGACGAGCAGAACAGCGATGATGAGACCGACGGCGATGCCGACTGCGAGACCGATAGACTGGAACATTTTGAAACTCCTTTCCTGCGCCGGCAGCGGGCTGCCGGTTTATGATCCGCCTGCTTCCTTTTGCAGTGCTGGATCATATTTGCGAACGTTGGTTTGCTGTTCGGAGAGTTTGCGCTTTCTCTTCTTGAGTAGAATATAGATCTTCCGCGACATAATGTCAAGTATAATTTACAAAAAGTTTGATAAAAATTATTTTAAGACAAATAAAACACCCGCGATGGCGAGTCGCTCCACGGGTGCAGGCATTGACAATCCAGTAGTCAGACGCTCTTTGTCGGTTGGATAAAAGGGACGTTACCGGTCCAGATAAAACGCCTTCTCCAACTTGTTGGTGTCGTCCGAGAGGTTGTTGTATGTGAGATAGCTGTAGGCTTGCAGCGATTCCTCGGCGCGCGGTCCGGCGGGGTTTGGCAGATCCCCGGACGGGTCGTCCGCTTTGAAGAACCGTCCTGTCTTATCCCGGCACCCCTGTGCGGTGATGACCGGGTACTCACGGTATAAATCCGCCAGGTAATTGTCATAGGTGGTCATCGGCAGACCGGCAGTCTGCAGGAGCAGGGTGTGCAGGTAGTTTGCGCTGATCCGGTCGATGGTACCCTCGGGGATGTCGTAGTTGGCCCAGATGACGAACGGGGTTTTATACAGCTCCTGCGATTCCTCATCGGTCCAGTCCCCGAGCGCTTTGCCGGACACTTCCTCGTAGAACTCCGGTTCGACGACGGGCTGGTGGTCGCCGAAGAACAGCACGATCACCGGTTGGTCCGCAGTTTTGAAGTAATCGATCAGTTCACCCAGCGCCCGGTCACTTTCGCGGATGCGGGAGAGGTAATTCTCAGCCTGATAATAAGTGACGCTAGTGTCTTTCACATTGACACTGCGCTCGAAATTGGCATAGTAACTGTCGTACGGCGAGTGGTTCTGCATTGTGATATTAAAATGGAACCACGGTTTCGATGTGTCGCGGGCTTCATAGCTTTCGATGAGTTTCTTGTAGTCGTAGTGGTCCGACGTATAGCCGCCGACCATGATCTGCTCATCCGGCCATTCTTCGCAGGCGGCTTTGACGAAATCGCGCTGGTTCTCGCCGGTCGAAAGATACCGGGTGCCGAAGTCTGTGTCGAACATGTTCTCGATGCTGATGTACTGCCCGAACCCCATGTCGCCGTAGACCGCGGGGCGGTTCCAGTTGGCGGCGAAGTACGGGTGCATGGCTTCGGTCGTATAGCCGAGGCTCGTCAGCGTGGAGACAAGGCCCGGCTGCTCGCCGCGCAGGTACAGCTGGTAGGCATTGCTGCCCGCGGGCAGGAAGGCCATGCTGTTGCCTGTCAGGAGTTCGTATTCGGTGTTGCTCGTGCCGGTACCGCGGACCGAAACATAGACATTGCCGCGGATGGTGTTCTCCGTAAGCGCATCCATGTTGGGCATGACCGGCAGATTGGTATCAAAGGAAAGAACGTCCTGCAGATCCGCAAAACTTTCATTCATCACAATGACGATGTCGGGTGCCGCGGAATCGCTCTTTCCGCTGGCCGTGTCACCTCCCATACTGTCAAAGTACGTTTTGGCAGCTGCTGCGCCGTCTGCATCGCCTGCACGCTCCATGGCGGTGTATAAAATGTACGGGGAAGTTGTATTTTCATAGGCGCCCAGGATCGCTTCCGCCTCCTCGGCGGAGTACCCCGACGGCGCGCGGTTTTTCATGTAGCGCGTGTTGCAGGCGAACTGGCCGATGGCGCCGCGGTTTTCGTAGCCGCGGGTCTGGTTGAAAAAGTCCGGCTTCATGCCGAGCTGCACCGGCAGATCCGTTCCGTAGAACACACCGAGTGTGACCAGCACCAGTGCCAGCGGCACGAGGTGCAGACAGGCTTTTGTGCGTTTGCTGCGGGGCGGCATGGCAAGCCGGCACGCCAGCGCCATGATGAAAAGCGTGAGGATGGCCGCCACGACCATCTCAAATCCAAACGAGTAGTCGTAGTCGCCTGCGACTTTGGCCGCCGTCGCGATGCTGCCGGCATCCATCGGCAGGAGGGGACTGCCCTTGAATTCCTTGACGTACATATTGGCGATTCCGAACAGCAGGAAAACGGGGCAGAGGGTCAGGATGCTGACCCGCACACTGCCGAAGACCGCAAATGCCGCGGCAAAGCAAACAAAGGCGACCGCGTAATTATCAAATAAATAGGAAGCATCGTAGAGTTCCCAGAGGAAATTGCCGTTGAGCCGCTCGACCGCCATGACCATAATGAGCGGGGCGAGTGCGAAGACGATGATGAGCCATGTTGTGTACAGCTTCGGGCGGAATCGCTCTTTGTCCCGGTCCGGCCGGATGGCGACCGCCGCACCGGACAGGCCGCACAGCACCAGCAGCAGCGCAAACAGCGCCTTGCCCCAGCTGCCGAGACAGAAGAAGGCGGCGTGTTCGTAGATGGTGAACCCTGCGGCGAGCAGGGCGACCAGTATGCCGATGATCAGAGAACGCTTGCTGACGGACATAACGGTTGGGAGAATACTCCTTTCGATGGTGGACCCGACTCCGGAAAGCGGTGCCGGACACATTTCATATACGCGGGTATTGTATCACAAATCGCCGCGGTTGCCGACGGGGCACTTGGGGGCATGAAAAAGCCGGGCGGATGACGGACCCGGCTTTTTCACAAGTATACGTGGTTCCTAAGGGGGAACTTAATCGCTTAGCGTTCGTAGCACTTCTCGCCGTCGATATAGGTGGCGGCGACTCTGACAGTGCCGATCTCCTCGGACGGAACTTCGAGGACGTCGTCTTCCAGAACGAGGAAGCTGGCGCGGTAACCCGGTATGAGCATGCCGAGGCGGTCGAAGCCGCAGACGATGGCTGCTTCTCTGGAGTAGAGCTTGATCGCGGTCTCGATGTCGATGGCCTGATCTTTGCCGCAGTCGACGCCGTTATACGCAACGCGTGTGACAGCGTGCTGCAGGCCGGGCCAGGGATCGGAGGGCACTGCCCAGGATGTGGCCGGCGCGTCGGTGGAGAGGACCATCTTGACGCCTCTGTCGAGCAGGTGCTTGACAGGGTAGGCTTTCTTATTGCGTTCGAGGCCGAGGTTTTCGATGTAGCTTTCGATCTCGCTGTGCTGGAAGATCGGCTGTGTGACCCAGGTGATACCCTTTTCGATCGCCTTGTCGATGGAAGTCTCTCTGGGTTCGGAGATATGCTCCATGCGGGCGTAGGGCATGTTTGCGATGGCTTCACCGCGAGCTCTTGCGACGTCGTCGTCCATCCAGTTCTCTTCTTCCGCCAGTCTGGAGACGAGGCGCTCGATCGCCTGACCGCCCATGGCGTGGATGGAGATCTGGCAGTGGTGTTCTTTGCAGAATTTGATGGTGTCTTCGAGCAGGTCGTCTGAAAGGGTGGAGATGCCGTAGTTGTCGGTGCCCAGGAACGGTTCGTCGACCCATGCGGTGTGACCGGAGAATGTGCCGTCGCCGATCAGCTTGAGGCCTGCGACGCGGACCTGATTCTGGTTGAGATCTTCGATCTCGAAGGAAGCGGTGCCGTCGCGCAGCGATTCGCCGAGATAGTAAACAGCGACATCCTGCTTGAGACCTTTGGCAACTGCCTGTTTGTAGTAGTTGAGCGGATCGCTCGGCTCAAACCAGCCCATGTCGGTGAGGCCGACCAGCCCCTGAGAGAGGCACAGCTCGCCGAGGTCGAGGACCTGCTGAACGGTCTCTTCGTCGGTCTGGATCGGGATCAGATCCGCGACGAGGAAACGCGCATTCTCTTCCAGGACGCCGGTGGGTTCGCCGTTCTCATCGCGGACGATGCAGCCGCCTTCCGGGTCAGGTGTATCTTTGGTGATGCCCGCCAGATCCAGCGCACAGCTGTTGACGGCGGCGATATGGACACAGGAGCGCAGGATGTAGACCGGATGCTCGGTCGTGCCTTTGTCGAGATCCCAGCGGGTGGGCTGTCTGTGCTCGGCGAATTTGCCTTCGTCAAAGCCCCAGCCGCGGATCCAGTCGCCCGGCTCCTTGGTCTTGGCGACCTCCGCGATCGCTTCCGACAGGTCGGCGATGGAGTTGATTTTGGGCGGCAGGGCCGAGATCTGCTGGCTGTAGCCGGCGAGCATCAGGCCGTGCATATGAGCGTCGATCAGACCGGGCAGCACGCGTTTGCCGCCGAGGTCGATGACTTCGTCGGCCGGGCCGCACTGCGATTCCTCGCCGATGGCAGCAATCACGCCGTCCTCGACAAGCATGGCGTCTGCATACAGCGCCTCGTCATTGGCGGTAAAGATTTTCGCGTTTTTGTAAAGAGTCTTCATAGTTGCTTCTCCTTGCGATTCTCTGAAATCATCCTTTGCGATACCTTTGCGATTTCGATATCCTTTGCTTCTATTATCATATTGTCCGGGGAACGGGAATGCAAACCGTAATCTTTGTATACGATTACAAGAAATATATTTGAAAATATAATTATTTCCGGATACCTGCCCGAAAGCTGTTTGAAAAGTGCAGGAACATGCGCGGTGTTGTCTTATACTTTGGAATAGATTACAATACAGGCAGGACGTGAGAAGGGGGTATAGAATATGGATTTTACGATTTCCGACTTCTATCACAAGCATGAGGACGGCATGACGCTGATCGCCGGCGCGGGCGGGATGGCCCGCAAGATCACAGAGGCGGGGACCCTCGACTACGAGATGGACCCGGCACTCAAAGAAAAGTTCTATCATACCAACTTCGGTCCGCACATGCTGGTCGTCACGACATTCATGTATGCGCGGGACAATCCGTTCCTCATCATGGATGCAGTCAAGTACCTGGTCGCCAAGGAGACGGCGGGTCTGGTCATCAAAAATGTCTATCATCTGCCGATCCACGAGTCGGTGATACGGTACGCGGATGCGAAGAACTATCCGATCTTTGTGCTGGATTCGCAGAACATTTACACGGACCGGCTGGTCTATGAAGTCATCCGCAATTCCCGGCAGATGCAGGGCATTGACGCGCTGACCGACGAGACGCGGGCGGTGCTGCGGCAGCAACTCAGTGAAGAGGAACTCCGGCAGCGGGTGCTGGCGATGATCCCGTCGATCCAGGAGCAGTACTACGTGGTGTATCTGCAGTTCGACAATCTCTTCGATGAGACATCTTTCGCAGCCTGCTATGAGGCCTATCAGAACAGCGATCTCTTCGCTCCGGAAAACCGTTTCATCTGTTTTGATAACGGTGCGTTTTTCGTGTTCTCGCATGAGAGCATCAAAGCATTTTATGCGGACAGGAGTCTGCAGCATATCGTGGAAACGCTCTGTGCGGACAATGCGCCGCTGGCGGTCGGCGTCAGTGAGATCCATCTGCGGCTGGCGGAATTCCGCGCCGCGCTGAACGAAGCACGTTTTGCGGCACTGGCGGGCAAAGGACGTCCCGGCCCCTATGTGCGGTATGAGGACCTCGGAACGTATCGTGCTGTGCTGCCGTTCGCGCGATCGGCGGAGATGCAGCACTTTGCAGAGCAGGTGCTCGACCCGCTCGCCGATCACGACATCGAGAACAATACCGCTCTTCTGGAGACGCTGACCGGCTATGTCCTTGCCGGCTGCTCTTTCAAAGCGGCGGCAGCGGCGCTGGATCAGCATGAGAATACGATCCGGTACCGGATGGACAAAGTCTCCGATATCACCGGCCTGAGTTATAAAGATCACGACCAGCTTGAAGTGCTGTCATTGGCGGTCAAGATCCGGGAGGCGCACCGGCTGCTTGAGGAACTGGAAGCCTGACAGACGGGAAAGGATGGATCGATGAAAGAATACCGCAGCCTTGCGCAGGCGCTTGCAAATATATATGGAAAGAATACCGATGCCGTGCAGAAGGTGGCGGTATCCGGCGGCGACATCAACCGGGCTTATGTGCTGACGCTCGCCAGCGGCGAATCGCTCTTCATGAAAGAAAACAGCAGAGTCAACTGCGACTTTTTCCGCGCGGAGGCGGAGGGGCTGGCCGCGATGAAGAAGACAGGGGCGGTGCATGTGCCAGCTGTACTTGCATCAGGCACGGACGGGGACCGCTCTTTTCTGCTGCTTTCCCACATTCCCACGGGGCGTGCCCACGCCGGTTCCATGGAAGAACTGGGGCATGCACTCGCGGCGATGCATGCGGCGGATGCGAGCCGTTTTCTCCCCGGCGGAACGGATCCCATCGGGCGGTATGGTTTTGCGCACGACAATTACATCGGATCCGGATTTCAGCTCAACACGCCGAAAGACAGGTGGATCACCTTCTTCCGGGAATGCCGCCTGCGGCCGCAGTTCGCGCGGGCAGGTGGATACTTTGATGCCGCTGACAAACGGCACATCGAGCGTCTGCTCGATCATCTGGATCAGTATCTTGCGGAACCGGCTCAGCCCTCGCTGCTGCACGGTGATCTGTGGGCGGGCAACTATATGATCGACCGGGAGGGACATCCCTGGCTGATCGATCCGGCCGCCTATGTGGGACACGCGGAGGCAGACATTGCGATGACCGAGCTGTTCGGCGGTTTTGACGGTGCTTTTTACGGCGCATACAAAGAAGCCGCAGGCCTTGCTGCGGACTACGCAGACCGGCGGGATCTGTACAATCTGTATCATCTTCTGAACCATCTGAATCTGTTTGGCGGCGGCTATCTGCCGTCCGTCAAAGCGATTCTCCGGCGGTATGCCGGATAGTGGTACATTCCATGTGTATTAATGAATGGTTCTGACAACCGGTGAAGGGGTTGACCTTTCAATTAACTGTGGCTATAATCGACGTAAGAAATTTTCATTTCTCAACAACGGCAAAAGGTGCGCGGTGCGCCGCGTGAAAAGGGAAACAGGTGAGAATCCTGTACTGTCCCGCAACTGTAAGTGAGTCGTTCATTCCCATATGCCACTGGGCAACCGGGAAGGCTGAATGAACGGAGTCTCATAAGTCAGGAGACCTGCCTTTTGTCCATTATCAACAGGCCACGAAGGATGGCAGTGGTAATGCATGAGGGATAGAAGACGAGTGTGACTTACTGTGCGTACTTCTTGGATCTTGCTTTTTAACCGCTTTCCATCCGGAAAGCGGTTTTTTGCCCGCCCGGACCGGCGGCAGGGCACTGCTTTCCGGCCCAACCGTCTTGTTAAGAAAAGGGGGATCATTATGATGAAAAAACGTATTATCGCGATCATCTGCATCCTGGCGATGGTGTTTGCCTTCACCGGCTGCGGAAAGAACACGGTAACAGGGTCGAAAGGTGATGAATTCACGGTCGAAGAGGAAACGATGCAGACCGGCACCGATGGCGGCGATTATGAGCCTTACACCATCACGCTGAACCTCGAACGTTCCGGCATCGGACAGAACATCGATGAGACATTCACTTCCGCGCCGACGAAAGCGGTTGTCGACGGAGATCAGATGGCGGATATGTTCTTCGATCTCGGACTGGAAGACCATATGGCCGGCTTTACGCGCGGCGCCTGCTGGTCCACAGTCAGCGACTTCCCTGCCCGCGACAAGGTGAAAAAGCTGACCGAGGACGGTGTCAATCTGCGCAACGCCTCCAAGGAAACCATTCTTGAGACCGGCTGCGACTTCATGATGGGCTGGGACGACCTGTTCGCGGATGATGCATTCTCCGTGCAGTTCTGCCTGGACCACGGTATCATTCCGTACTTCCCATACTGCTGCTCTGACAGTGCAACGATGGAAGACCTGTACAAGGACTACGAAGTCCTGGGCAACATCTTCGGTGTGCAGGATGTCGCTGCTGAAAGAGTGCAGGCAATGAAAGATACCCTGAAGGAAGTCGAGGACACGCTTGGGGAAGATGTCTATAAAGACCCGATCACAGTCTTTGTCTATGACTCCGGCGAAGATGCGCCGTTCACAGCCTGCCAGGGCATCCCGGGCGATATGATCAAGCGCGCGGGCGGCATCTCCATCTTCGATGATATCGAAAAAGGCTGGGCGACGCCATCCTGGGAAGAAGTTGTGGCACGCGATCCGGACGTTATCCTGATCCTGGACTATGACTACGACACCGAAGCAAAGACAGAATTCCTGAAGACAAACGAATACACCAAGAATCTGCGCGCAGTCAAGGAAGGCCGCATCTACTCGGCTTGCTGCTCCGATATGCAGGGCTCTGCCGGCAGTGCAAACTGCGTCAGGATCATGGCAGAGCAGTTCTATCCGGAGAAATTCAAATGAGTTCTAATCCGCTTCTGAAAAAAGAGCGCGTTTCCTTATTCCCGCTGCACAAGCAGTCGCAGTATCTGACGTTCTGTGTGATCATGGTGGTCATCCTGATCGCCTCGTTCCTGCTGGCAATCCGGCTTGGCAGCGTGGATATGGATTTTGATGTGATCCGTAAGATTCTGGTGAATAAGTTCACCGGCCGTGAAGTGTTCGATCAGGCCTGGGAGAGCAGCATTGAGGAAATCGTCTGGACGATCCGGACACCCAGAATCCTGACGGCGTTCGTCGTCGGGGCGGGGCTTACGCTCTGCGGTATTCTGATGCAGGTGCTGACCAAAAACTCTCTGGCGGATCCATATGTACTCGGCATCTCTCATGGTGCTTCCGCCGGTGCGGTCAGCGTCATCATGTACGGCTGGCTGTCCTTTCTTGGCGGTTACGGCACGATGGCCGGTGCGTTCCTCGGTGCGGTTTTGTCGATTATGCTGTCGCTGCGCATCGCGACGATCCGCAATAAAGTGACGGCGACGCAACTCGTCCTTGCGGGTATCGCGGTATCCGCTCTGTTCGGAGCAATCACGAATTTCATGATCTATCACACGAGGACAGGCGATGACAAGGTCAAGACTGCAACATACTGGCTGATGGGGTCGCTCAACGGTGCGACCTGGGAAAAACTCAAGTATGTCACCATCGCATTCGTTGTCTGTTTCATCCTGATCATGCTGCTCACGCGGCAGCTGGATGTGCTGATGTTAGGTGACGATGTGGCTGCGACGGTCGGCGTGGATACCGGCAAACTGAAGATGTGGATCATTGTCCTGGCGACATTGCTTACGGGCGTGATTGTATCAATCAGCGGCACGATCGGCTTTGTCGGCCTGACATTCCCGCACATCACGCGCTCGATTGTCGGAACCAAGCACCGAAGGCTTGTGCCGGCGTCGATGTTGGTCGGCGGGACATTCCTGGTGATCGCAGATATTCTATCCAGAGTCGTTGTGGCTCCGGAAGAATTGCCGATCGGTGTCGTGTCCGCGTTCTTCGGCGCCCCGTTCTTCCTGTACCTGATACGCAAATCACACGGCAGTATGGGAGGTGGTCGAGGATGAAGCTGAGCGTCGAAAACATCTCCTATTCTATCGACGGCAAGCTGATCGTCGACGGTGTCAGTCTGGGGATCGAAGAAGGTTCCTTCGTCGGACTGGTCGGCCCGAACGGCTGCGGCAAATCGACGCTGCTCAAGAGCATCTACCGCGTCTACAAACCGGACAGCGGGGCGGTCTATGTCGACGGCAAAGACATCGCTCATCTGCACAACCGGGAAGTGGCGCGCGAGATGGCGGTCATGCAGCAGGAGAACAACATTGAATTCGATATGACCGTCTTCGATATGGTCATGCTCGGCCGGTTTGCCCATCAGAAAATGTTCGGTAACGACATGCATAAAGAGCGGGAAATCGTCCGCGAAGGGCTGCGGGAAGTCGGTATGGAAGGGTTTGAAGAACGCAGTTTTCTCTCGCTGTCAGGCGGTGAGAAACAGCGCACACTGGTCGCGCGTGCACTCGTGCAGCAGACTGACCTGATCATTCTGGACGAACCGACCAACCACCTCGACATCGGC
>JAWRJC010000090.1:0-10978 GCA_040307715.1 Clostridiales bacterium
GCCGGGGGTCGATCTGGATGACTTGGATATCGATCTGGACAGGCCGGGGGTTGATCTGGATGACTTGAATGACCTGGATATCGATCCGGAGGATGCGGATTTCGACGGGGATGGCTGGGACCGCGGGGAAGCGGTCATGGCGGCGCAGGACAATCTGCGGCTCATGCGCGAGGAAGACCGCGACTATGCGATGGCGGCTATCGAGGCGGAGGTCCTGAACCTGGATCATGTGCCGGATGAAGATGAACTCGTTGCGATCGCGGACAGCGCGGCGGATGCATATGATATGTCCGAGGATTACGGGGACTACTAAATCAACAACAATTCGCAAATTGACGAATTGAATTATGCGGAAAATTGTTCTATGATGAAGGCGGAGGCAGCTGCAACCGCCTTTTTCAGAAGCCGGCACTGAAAGATCCGGACCGCTGAATGCGCGTCTGAATTGGATGTGGGCCGGCGGAGATGAAATGCCGGGGCAGCCGGCGGGAAGTGCCGAAGCGAGCCGGCGGATTGCAGCATCAGCAGACAGGAGGACCGTTATGCCGCAGATCACAGACATTGTCAACCGCCCGAACTACAGAGTCGACCTGTATATCGATCCGTTCCTGGAGACGGTCGCGTGTCTTTCCATACTCAAAGAAGAGGAGAACGACAGCGAGTGGGAGGATTGGATCAGGGAGGTCCGTGATGCCATGGGCGAAGACCTGTGGCAGGAGATGAACGCGCTGTATGACCGCTTCTACCAGCTGCGGTTCCTGATGGATTTCGGGCCGTTCTGCGCGCTGCAGCACAGCGGCAGCGGGACGCTGCACCAAGGGGATTTCCTGGAGGCGATGAAGCGATTCCGCGGGGTCAGCGACAACGATTTCATCCTGTATATGCTGGGCCTTGAGATCGAGCTGGAATCGCCCTACACGGCGCAGCTTGCCGAGAATAAGGAGTATGCCATCGAGCGCATGAAATACCTGTACGGGCCGATCATGACGGACGACGCGGTCGAGGAGATCTTTGCGGATCCGGCCGGGCTCAAGGAACGGTGCGCCGCATTCCTGGAGCGGTTCTGGGATCGCTATTTCAGTGCGGAATGGGAGCGGATCGCCCCCTATATCATGCGCATTGCGCAGCGGGAGGAGGGGCGCCTCGTCCTGACGGACATCGCGGCGCTGCTTTCGCAGGATCTCGATCACGTCAAGCGTATCGGTGTCAACAAGTTCATCTTTGACGATCAGAAACAGTTCCCGATCGACCTCGAACACCTGCAGGAAGTGCACTTCTTCCTGTCCTCGTTCCTCGGGCGGCGTCTGTCCTATAACATTCTTCCGGACGAACTGATCCTGGCGCTGTACGTACCGCTTCAGGAGGAGGAGATCGCGGAACCGCCGGAAGAAATTTTCCGAGCCTTCAAAGGCCTGGCAGACCAGCAGAGGCTCAAGATGCTGCGGTATCTGTGGGGCAGGGAGGCGACGACCAGCCAGCTGGCAGACCTTTTGTCGCTGGCGGAAAGCACGGTGTCGGTGCACCTCAAGGTTCTTCGGGAAGCAGGGCTTGTCCGGGCGGACCGGCGCAAGAAGAACGTTTTCTACACAGCCAACCGCAAAGTGCTCGATGAGCTGAACGGGGCGCTGCGGCAGTATTTCCTGAACTAGGAGAGCAGCCTGCGCGGCGGGAAAAGAGAATCGAAACAGCCTGCATATCGGCAGGCTGTTTTTTTGTTGTTTTTCAGTACATAGAAAGTACACAAATATTCAGATATTTCACTTGTTTGCATCGCTCCAAAAGGATATAATAAAAGCAACAAAACGATTCGTTTTATAACTAATTGACGAATCTAACCGCATTTTTTCTATCAAACAGTTTTTCTGGAGTTTTCAAAGGGAAGGGTAATCTTATGAAAAAGAAGATCAACTGGAAAGCGGTCTTTACCGTGATGGGCGCGGTCCTCGCGTTCAACATCGGTACTGGCTTTGCCACCGGTCAGGAAGTCATGCAGTACTTCTCCGTATTCGGCTGGTGGTCCATTCTGGGCGGTGTTGCTTTCGCGGCGACCATGGCGTACGGTCTCTACTGCTTCGCTTATGCATCTGAGAGATTTGGCCTGAAAGACGGCGAGAGCGTGCTGAAGTACTACCTCGGCAACATCCTCGGCACTATTATCAACTACTTCTACATTTTCTATCTGTATATGTGCGTCATCGTCATGTACTCCGGCGCGGCTTCCGCACTGAATGAACAGTACGGCGCTCCGAAGTGGGTCGGCGCACTGATCATCGCGGCTCTCTGCTGCCTGACCTCGCTGTTCGGCCTGAAGAGGATCGTCGACATCATCAGTAAGATCGGTCCGGTCCTCATCGGCATCGCGCTGATCATCTCCCTGATCGCAGTCATCCAGGGCGCGGCGAACGGCAGCCTGCACGAAGGCGCGCAGCTCGTTGCCAACGGCGAGATCGACCACATGCAGGCCTCCAACAGCTGGCTGATCGCAGGTGTCATCCTCGCTACCAGCACCATCCTCTGGTACCCGAACTTCATGGTCGAGCTCAAGAATGAGAATCCGATGAAGGAACTCATGATCGGCCAGACGATCGGCAACACGCTGGTCGGCGCGGCGGAAGTCGTCATGGGTCTTGCAATGATCGCCAACATCACAGCGGTCGAAGCACTCGACGTTCCGTTCCTGTATGTTGCGAGCCAGATGTTCTCCGGATTCGGCTTCATCTATGCACTGATGATCTTCGCAGCTCTGTACACCACCACCTGCCCGCTGCTCTGGTCCTCCATCGCTCCGTTCGCGAAGGACGGCACACCCAAGTACAAGGCGCTGGTCGTCGGCGGCACTGTGGTCGGCTTCATCGTTGCGATGCTCGTTCCGTATGATGTCATCATGAACTATGTCTGGGTCATCTCCGGCTGGGTCGGCGAAGGCGTCATGGTCATCATGATCATCCGTATCATCTACAACCGCATCAAGTACGGTGCGAACTACTGCAAGCCCACTGCGGAAGCGCTCCAGGCAGCTGCTGCAGCTGAGAAATAAAGAACTGTAAACCGAACGAAACTCCCGCGAAATCTGTCCAGTGCGATCGCTGCAACGGCGGCTCTCTCGCGGGAGTCACTTTATCCAGGGAGCGCCGCGGCAGGCAATCGCTGCGGACAGGAAGCTGCGGCGGATCACCGCTGCAGCCTGAAAGGAACCCAATTATGGACAAGAAAGCAATCGCACAAAGCATCATTGACAAAGCGATCGAAAGCGGCGCCTGCGCTGCCGGCATCGCCAACATCGAAGATCTCAAGACCATGCCGTCGTTCGTCATGATGCCCAAGCGGCCGCACATCGACCGCGTCGGCGCTGTCGAGTACGAGACAGGTCTGCCGGAAGGTGTGGTCGCCTGGCCGGAGATGGCGAAGTCCATTCTGGTCATCGCGTACTACCATCCGGAAGAAGATGTCTTCATGGACACCTGGATCGACTGGAAGAACCCGCCCGGCAACAAGAACCTCATCGGTGTCATCCGCGAAACGCGTGCCTGGATGGCGGAAGCGCTTCCCGAGATCGAGACCAAGCCCATGAACTACTACGTCGAGAAGGGCGGTGTCTGGCTCAAGGACAGCGCTGTCATGGCCGGCATCGGCATCCTCGGCAAGAACAACATCCTCGTCACACCCGAACACGGTCCGCGTGTCCGTCTGCGCGCGATGTACATGAGCGAAGACTTCCCGTCGACCGGTAAGCTCGACTGGGATCCGTGCGAGAAATGCCCGGGGTTCTGCCGTCAGGCGTGCCCGCAGCAGGCTTTCGCGAATGTCATCTACGATCCTGCCGACTACGACGGGCAGGAGGAACTGCCCGGCCGCAACGGCTGCTACAGCCTCATGGAGTGCGACAAGGAGATGCAGGTCAACGAAAAACGTGAACTGATCGGTAAATTTGAGCTGCCCAAATACGGCGCGGCGGAGTCTATCGTGGTATACTGCAGAGAGTGCGAAGTGAACTGCCCGGTCGGCAAGGCCCTTGAGAAGGACACCCCGGCGGCCAGAGATTCGGAGAAGATCCGCAACGCTGCCTGCAGCAAGTTCGACGAAAGCGCTATGAAGGAAGTTCTGGAAGCGCTCTCCGTACCGGAATCTGAATTTGACACCACAACCAAAGCGGCCACGGACGAAGTGGGCTGAGCGATTACAAGAAAGGGTGATACTATGAGCAAGAATATCAGAGAAATTTTCGATGACCGGATGGTTTTTTCCTTCGAAGTGTTCCCGCCCAAGACAGACAAGGGCATGGAAAAACTGTGCGCAGGCGGCGGCGTTCTGGATCAGCTGTATGAGCTGTGCCCGGATTACATCTCCTGCACCTACGGCGCGGGCGGCACCAACGTCGGCAAGAACCTCGAAGTGCTGAGCAAGATCCAGAAAGACGGCAAAGCTACTCCGGTCACACACTTCACATGCGTCGGCAACTCCAAAGAGAGCATCGCCGAGCAGCTTCAGACGTATCTCGACAACGGCATCAACCATATCCTCGCCCTGCGCGGCGACCTTCCGTTCGGCTGGACCGGTACAGGCGGCGACCTTCACTACGCGACGGAGCTCGTGAAGTTCATCCGCCAGGAATTCGGCGACAAGTTCACCATCGCGGTGGCAGGCTCTCCGGAAGGGCACATCTCCTGCCGAAGCCTCGAGGCGGACATTTCCTTCCTCAAGCAGAAGCAGGACAACGGTGCGGATTACATCATGACCCAGCTCTGCTGGGATATGGATCAGTTCGCGTACTGGCTCGACGCGATCCGTCAGGCGGGCATCACCATGCCGGTCGACGTCGGTATCATGCCGGTCATCGACGCGGGCGCGACGATCAACATGGCGCTCTCCCGCAACGGCTGCGTCATGCCGCGTGAGCTGTCCGAGATCATCTCCCGCAACTGGATCTTCCCGAACCCGTTCGCACCGAACGAATCCGAAGAATCCATCGCGGCGAAGAAGGCGGTCTTCCGTGAAGAGGGCATCGCCTACACCGTCCGCCTGATCGATGAGTACCGTGCCCTGGGCGTCGATGGCATCCATCTGTATGCCCTCAACAAGTCTGACGCGGTCACCGAAATCGTCGAAAAATCCGGCCTGATCGACCGGATCTAGCAGAGCGGGATCGTAAAGCCTGATACAATGCGAATGAAAAAACAGCGGACTTCCGGGTCCGCTGTTTTATTACTTCCTGAGGAATCGCGCATCCCCGCCGAACGCCTCACTTGACGATCGAGACGATCTTATCGAACAGTTCCGGCGCGTCGACGACGATCAGCGCCAGCCGTTCGCGCACGCGGGTCATGCCCTGGTAGAACAAGTTGGGGTAGAGGATGTCCGGGTCCGGCTGCGGCGCGCCGTGCAGTTTGCCGGTCTCGTCGTAGTAGAACGAATCGTCCATCAGCATCACGACGTTGTCGAACTCGCGGCCGATGATCCGCTCCGTGTCGAAATCCTCCTCGAAATCCTCATACGGATAGTCGTTCTCCGCATAGTTGATGAACGTGTATTCCCGGCGGCGGTACAGCGCCAGCAGTTCCTGCGCTTCCTGCGTCGTGTTCGCGTAGTTGAGCTCCACCTTCGGGTAGGTGAACTCCGCAGCGAGCGGGTCTTCCCTGTGCGAGAGGTCGCGGAGGCACATAATGAAAGTCTGCAGTTCCCGGCTCCCGCGGATTTTTTCGGAGAGCACGTACTCCCCGCGGAGCGGCAGGCGGCGGATGCGGTCCACGATCGCGTTCTTGCGGTCGGCGGTGGTGAGCGCCTGCTCCGGGTCGGAGGAGAAGAGGCAGACCCTGTCGTCTTTTTTAATGGAATCGCACAGCGCCTCGAAGGTGCGGGGCTGCATGCGGTGTGATTCGTCGACCAGGATGAAGTGGTAATCCGCCAGTGCCTCAGCCGCGTCATCCCCGAGCTGCGCGGACGACACGATGTCCAGCATCGCCATCTCGCGGCTGATCGTCTTCTGTCCGTCTGTGAGATGGCCGCAGTGGATGATGAGGGTGCGGCCCACTTCGGACAGCGTGCGGGCGAGGTCGTAGAGGAGGAGCGTTTTGCCGGTGCCGGGTTTGCCCGTGATGTGAAGGAACGCGCCGGACGCATCGGCGGGCGCTTCGCTCAGCGATTCCAGGATCAGCTCCCGGACGCGTTCCTGCGCCTGCGTGAGAAAGTACTCGCCGCGGATGAACCGTTCCGGGGTCTCGGACGGTGAGATGAGATAGTCCGACGCGCGGAAAAGATCATCGATGTCCGTGAGATAAGGAACATGCATCTTCCCGATCGCAGCGGCGATCTCCGGGATGTCCGCGGCCAGAAGGGCGCTGCCGTCTTCCGCCAGCCGGTAGCAGGTCAGACTGTCCGTCACGACGGTATACAGATGCAGATGCTTGCCGAGGTGGGAGAGGTAGTACCTGTTGCGCTGGAGCTGGCGGAGGATCTGGTCCTCCGGCACCTGCTCGGACTTGAGTTCGATGTTGAGGCACGTGCGGCCGGCCAGTTTGAGCAGGTCGAACTCTTTGCCCACGTGCGGGATCTGGTACGAAAAGAAGAAGCCGTCCAGCGCTGAGATGTTCAGCCCGTTCTCCGGCATCATGAGCGCGTCAGCAAGACGGCGGAGGGACAGCATTTCGTGGCGCTGCGTGCGCCTTGCTCCCGTCGTCTGGCTGTGGTGCTTTTCTACGATGTTGAAGGGCTGCTCTTCGCGGATGCGCGAGAGCGCGTAGATGTTGAGCGGCTTTGTCATGAAGTTATTATAGCACAGATGCCCCAAGCCCCGCCGCAAATACGGTTTGATTTGTCTGCCTGTATCGTTTACGATAAACACAGCTAAAACAGCGTGCTTTACGCGCAGAGACAACTAGAAAGGAGATCTTCCATGATGAAAAAAACGATCACGGCCTTCATTGCCGTTCTGATGCTCTTCGCCGTCACGGCTTGCGGCGGCGCCGGCGGTGATGGAGATGCAGCCGCAGACTTTGACTTCGAGGCGCCGCAAACCATCGGCGATCTGCTGGCACTCGAACCGGGCAACATGCATCAGTCGACCGAGGATAACACGTTCTACTACGGGATGGAAATGGATGGATCCTATTACCGGTTTAAGGCAGAGATGACACAGGAGCAGTGCGATGCGCTCTTCAATATCGATTACGCGGCAGACGACGCGGAGGAGCAGGAGAAAGCGATCCTCTCTGACCTTGTGATCACAGACCGGCAGAAGATGGATGACCAGATCCTCAGCCAGGAAGACCTCGATGCACTCGTGGGAAAGACCGGACAGGAACTGCTCGATGCCGGCTGGACTCCCGGCTACGGATACGATCTGGAAGCGGGCGAGTTCTGGCTCTTCTATGGTCCGTTCTGCTACACGATCGGCTTTGACGGGGAATTCGAAGAGTCCGACGAGATCTACGACGACGAGGACTACTTCAAAGACCGCACTGTGACATCCGCTACATTCAACTCGCTTGGCGACATTGCCAACTGGTAGGAAAGACAATGGACAACAAAGGCACACGTCTTTACAACATTATGCTTCCGCTCTGGCTGCTGGTCTTCATCCCGTCGTGGCTGTGGCTGGTCCTCATCCCGCTGAACTACCTGATCGACCGGGTCGTTCTCCGGTGGAGCCTCGGCGATATGCCGGAGAAAGGGCTGTTCTGCCGCAGGCACACGTGGAAGATCTGCATCGCCGGCTTTACGAGTGACTTCATCGGGGCGATGCTCATGCTGGGGGTGTTTTTCCTCGGTGCGCTGATCGGCGATGAATCGCCACTCTTCGATGACATCGTTGGCGGCGTCGGCTTCAATCCGTTCATCCACTGGCTGGCGTTCGTGATCGTGGCCGCGGCTGTCGCGGCGGCGGGGCTGTTTATCTATCTGCTCGACCGCTGGATCCTGAAGAAGGCGGGGCTTTCATTGGAACAGGCGAAGAAATCCGCGATCCGGCTTGCTGTCATCACAGCACCGTATCTATTCTTCTTCCCGTCGTCAATCATCTACAACACCTGGCCGGTGATCTGACCGCCAGGCAGGCATGAACCGGGACGGAATCGACGGCAGGGAACCGGCATTTCTGAAAAAATCGCTCATGGACCACGCAAACCAGCCCGCAACCAGCAGACAGTACATGATCGCGCTCCACAAATGGCGGAGCGGGGTTGCTTTTGCTGCCTGCACGGTGACGCTTGTCTGTGCGGTCTACGCCATCGTGGCGGGGATGCTCCTGTACACGGCGCAGGGGTATCATCCGTCGGAGCTGTTCCGTTTTTTTACGACCGACGCCAACATCCTGACCGCAGCCGCAGCCGGGATGATCATTCCGTTCACGGTGGAGGGGTACCGCAGAAAACAGTTCACCTACCCGAAGTGGCTCGCGCTGGTCCACTACGCCGGGACGATCTGTGTGACGCTGACGATGGTGTGCGCGGTCGGCCTGATCAGCTGGTTTGATCGCGAGCTGGCCTTCGGCGGATACAACATCTTCCTGCACATCGTCTGTCCCGTCATGGTGCTTGTCTCGTTCTTTCTGGTCGAGTCAGACAGGAAGATCAGCTGCAAGGAAGCGCTGCTCTGCCTTCTGCCGTTCGCAGTATATGCAATGGTTTATACCGCGGAGGTCGCGCTGATCGGAGAGCAGAACGGCGGCTGGCCGGATTTCTACCAGGCTATGGTCTATATGCCGGCGGGGGTGTCCTTTGTCCTTCTGGTCGTGGCTGCGCTGGCGGTGTCCTTCGGCATCCGCAAGGTCTACAACAGCCTCACAGACCGCCGCGAAAGGCGGATGATGGCGCACTGGGACCCCGCTGCAGCGCCGGTGGAGATCAAGATCGAAGTGTTTGGCCTCGGCCGGTACCGGGGGCTGCACGGAGATGACCGGGCGGCGCTGCCGCTTGACATCTTCCGCATGCTGACCGAACGCTACGGGCTGACCGAAGAGGAACTCGCCCGCGCCTATCTGCGGGGGCTGCTCGACGGCAGGGCGGAGCGGAAAGAGCGAAAAGCGCAATAGAAGAGTGCGAGGAGGCATCGCAAGGCATGAAGAAAACCGGGGGCTTGTGCTCCCGGTTCTTATTCTAATATCCGTTCGTGACGATCTCCCAATCGCCGCCTTCCGGACGCGCCAGCCAGAACTGCCAGTCTGTCATCTCGGTATCGGGCTCCCAGGCGCCGGCTTTTTCTTCATCCTTCGGAGTGTGGTAGTCCGCCGTAAATCCAATGACCTCCGCGAACTCCGGTCTGCCATTGGCCTGACCGAGCTCGTTCATCCACGCGAGGTTCTCATCGGTGATGGCTTCATCGCCCATGTAAGCGATCTTATGGAGCTCGACGCCGTCCCAGTGCGCGATCTCATCACGGATCACCTCAATGGCTTCCTGGCGGGTCAGCTCGTCGTAGATCTCGGACGAGCCGAGTTCGATCGATACGTCAGCCGCCTCTTCCTTACCGCAACCGAAGAGGGCGGCGATGGACAGGAGTAGCACTGCGCATACCATCAGGCTTGTGAGTTTCTTTGTCATAAGGGTATCCTCCTTTGCAGTGTATTCACCGGAAAAAAGTGTACCACAACGAAAAGATTAGTCAAAGGGAGTTTTTTTGGACACCATGTGCGGTATCCTGACCATAGAAAGAGGAACCGGACGAAAGGAAATGTGAGATCGAAAGGCGGTGGGAAGAATGATGGGATTCATAATGTTCGTCGTCGTTGCGGTGCTGGGGCTCGCGATCGCTGCTCTGATCTTCAGTCCGCTGATCGGATTGACCGCATTCTTCAGCGGTCGCCGGGCCTTTGATGACGAAGGTGTGTATGGCGAGGATCCGTATGACGATCCCGCGCATGAGGAAATATAACTGATCACAGAAAGGAGAACTCAAAATGATCGATTTTAAAAATGGCTCGTTTGTCAAACTCAGCAAAGTGGATAACAGTACCGTCAGCGACAGTATCATGCCGCTGCTGATCAACGGTGAGATGATCATCGGCACGTATAAAGGGATGCGGGACTTTGTCGTCTTTACAGATAAAAGAGTCATCTCGGCAAACGTCCAGGGACTGACAGGCAAGAAAAAAGACTTTACCTCGATGCCATACAGCAAGATCACCGTATTCTCTGTTGAGACTGCGGGCACCCTGGATCTTGACTCGGAGCTCGAACTGTATTTCAGCGGTGTGGGAAGAGTGACCTTTGAGTTCTCCGGCAGAAGCGATATCGTTCAGATCGGGCAGCTCATTTCAAGCTTTGTACTGCGCTAAACCAGAAGACAAGAGCCGCCAGCGGCGGCGTGTGTACCTCCTTTCCTTTACTCTATTTAATATGGCGTTGGCAGAACCGGGGCGGGAAGCCCCGGTTTTGCTGTGCAAATGATCACATGTGATCAACTGCGAGCATTCCGACAGCAAACTGCCGGCTGACGCCCCACAAATCTCTGGAATGCGGTATAATAATATTGGAATCATATAATCCGGAAAGGATCAATACCATGGATCAGAAGAAAGACAACCCCACGCAGCAGCAGGTCCAAGGCGCCATCCGCGCCTTCAACGACGCGCGCGACTGGGAGCAGTTCCACACCCCGGAAAACCTGGCCAAATCCATCGCCATCGAGGCGGGGGAACTTTTGGAGTGTTTTCAGTGGGATGCGGACTATGACCGGCAGGCACTCACCGAGGAAATGGCGGATGTGTACGCCTATCTGCTGATGCTGGCAGACCGGATCGGCGTGGACCTCAACGAAGCCGCGCTGGCCAAGTACGAAAAGAACAGTGCCAAGTACCCCGTGGAGAAAGCCAGGGGGAATAGTGCGAAGTATGATGAACTGGATTGATTCCGGGAGAAATCGCTAAGCCTAAAGAGAAACGAGGAGTTATTAACTCCTCGTTTTTTCAATCCTGGACTTCTTTCTTTTGCCATGCATCGATCCGTTCATTACGCGCCAGTACAAATCGCATTGCCTTGTCCCTGTA
>JAWRJC010000091.1:0-11394 GCA_040307715.1 Clostridiales bacterium
CCCCCCCACTTTTAAGTATTCTCTGTATTCCGGATGCGTTTCCGGCTCCGCCTACAGCAATTCCAGCAATGCGGAGATACCGCCTTCTTCATAGACGGACCGGTAGTACTCTGTTTCCTCTCCGATCAGATCGTCGATCACGCTCATGCCGAGCAGTTCGACCGGCGCCTTGTCATCCGTCAGGATCAGGTCGCCGCCTTCGTACACAGTCATGCCGCTGTCGACCTTCCACATCATCGCCCGCAGATCCGTCCGTTCTTCCGCCCCAAAACCCGCGTGCATCACATCCGCCGCGTCCTTCCGGTCACAAGCGAAGAGTTCCCTGTTGGTGCCGCCCTCGACATCCACTGTCGTCACATAGTCAAAGACACTGGCGATCGTATCGGACAGATATTCATTGATGCTGCCCGCTTTGTCGCTGCGCATGTTCATGTTGACGACCATGACGCCGCCGTCCTTGAGATGGTCGTGCACCATCGTGAAGAATTCGGCCGAGGACATCTGGAACGGGATGGTGATGTCCTGGTACGCGTCGACCATGATCACATCATATTTTTTGTCTACCGCGTTCAGATACGCCCGGCCGTCGTAGGTGTATACCTCGATCTCCGCCGGCATATCGAAGTACTCCTCTGCCAGATCCGTGATTTTCTGATCGATCTCGACGCCTTCGATGTGGACCGGGCGGCCTGCCGCGCTGTTTTCTCCTCCGCCGCCGAAGAACTTCCAGCACTGTGCCGCGTACGTACCTGTCCCGTTGCCGAGGATCAGGATCTCGAACGGCTCTTCTGTCCGCGCGCCTTCTCCGTCTGTCCCTTCATAGATCCCGGCCATGTACGGTGCCGCCAGCGCGTAGTCGTAGTACATCCCGGTCAGGTCTTTGTCCTTGCGCAGGATGGACTGCACACCGAAAAGCACATTGGTCGAGAGGATGACCGAGCGGGGCGATTCCTTGACCTGCAGATAGTTGTAGGTGGACTCTCCTTCGTAGACGATATCCTTCTCCCAGAACGCAAAGCTGCCCTGCCCGCCGAACAGGCAGCACACAAGAAACAGCGCCAGCCCTGCCGCCGCCGTCTTTTTGCGCACGCGCGCGCTGAAGAAGTACACCAGCGCGAGGAGCAGCAGAACGCCGGAAAACAGCAGGAACGAGATCGTTGTCCCTACCGCCGGGATCGTCACGAATGTCGGCAGGAATGTCCCGAGGATGCTGCCGATCGTGTTACAGGCGCCAAGCGTGCCCACGACGCTGCCGTTGTCATCGAGGCTGTCCGTCGTGTACTTGACCAGCGACGGTGTCACCGTCCCGAGCAGGAAACACGGGAACACAAAGAGCACCATGCAGGCCGCAAAGCCCGCAATGATGAGGAAGTTGTGACTGACCGAAAAGACCAGCACAGCCGCAATGCCGAGGATGATGTACTTGCCGATCACCGCGATCGCTGCGATCCACATCGCCGCGATGAGGATGCGGACATACAGTTTGTCCGGGTCGGGATCCTTGTCCGCTTTGCGGCCGCCGTAGATGTTGCCGAGTGCCATCGCGATCATGATCGTGCCGATGATGATGGTCCAGACGATCTGCGAGGAACTGAAATACGGCGCCAGCAGACGGTTGGCGCCGAGTTCGACCGCCATCACCGCCATGCCCGCGAAGAATTCCGTCAGGTAGAGATACAGTTTGTTCTCCAGTATATGCCGGCCGGACCGTGCCGCGCCAGCCTTGCCGCCTGTCTGCGGCTGCGTCCCTTTCTTATCCATGGTGTGATTGTACCATATTCTTGACTTGATGCATCGGTGTCGGTATCATTTTTGTAGTTTACACAGAAAGAAGGTATCTATGCTCATTATCAAAAACGCCCGCGTCATCGATCCGGCAAGCGGATACGACCGGAAATCACATATCTGCATCGCTGATGAACAGATCGTCACGATCCTGCCGGCAGATGCCGCCCTTTCAGCGGGCAGCATGCCGGAAGAAGACCCTGTCATCATCGACGCCGACGGGCTGATCGCTGCCCCCGGCTTCATCGACGTGCACGTGCACTTCCGCGACCCGGGGCAGACCGAAAAAGAAGATATCATGACCGGTGCCGCAGCCGCGAAAGCCGGCGGTTACACGACTGTCATCTGCATGGCCAACACCATGCCGCCCATCGACAGCCCGGAACTGCTCGCCGCCAACCTTGCAAAAGGCGGACAGACCGGCATCCACGTCCTGCAGGCCGCGACCATCACCAAAGGCATGGCCGGGGAAGAACTGGCGGATCTGAAAGCGCTCAAAGAAGCCGGCGCGGCTTGCTTTACCGACGACGGCAAGCCGCTGATGCGCCCCGCGCTCGTCCGCGAAGCGATGGAAAAAGCCGCCGCACTTGGCATGGTACTGTCGTTCCATGAAGAAGATCCCCGGATGATCACCCAGCAGGGCATCAATGAAGGCGTTGCCGCCATGATGCTCGAACTGGGCAGTGCACCTGCCAGATCCGAAGCCATCATGATCGCAAGAGATGTGCCGATGGCCAAAGAAACCGGCGCGCGCATCGATATCCAGCACGTGAGCAGCGGGATGTCCGTCAACATCCTCCGCAATGCGAAGGCAAACGGCGTCGATGTCTGGGCGGAAGCGACCCCGCACCATTTCTCCCTGACCGAAGAGGCCGTCATGAAATGGGGGCCGAACGCGCGGATGAATCCGCCGCTGCGTTCCGAGATCGACCGCCAGGCGATCATCCAGGGACTGAAAGACGGCACGATCGATATGATCGCGACCGACCACGCACCGCATACAAAAGAAGAAAAGAGCCGTCCCTTCCAGGACGCGCCGTCCGGCATCATTGGCCTTGAGACCGCGCTGGCGCTTGGCGTCACTAATCTGGTCAAGCCGGAACACCTTACCATGGCGGAGTTCCTCGCCAAGATGACCTGCCGCCCGGCTGCCTGCTTCCGGCTGGATGAAGGGTATGAAGAAGATCCCGCCAAAGCCGCCGGGCATCTGATCAAGGGCGGCCCCGCCGATATCGTCCTCTTCGACCCGGATGAACAGTGGACCGTCGCCGATACATTCGCATCAAAGGCAGTCAATTCCCCCTTTATCGGAGCATCGCTCACCGGCAAAGTGAAGTACACGATCTGCGGAGGAAAGATCGTCTATCAGGATGAACAATAAATCCATAGAGCCGTTTGCCGGAATACCCGCCGTTAAAAAAGCACCCTCGCGGGTGCTTTTCTTTTGCTTGACGGAACGTCCGCCCTTACGCGCCGATGATGCACAGGGCGATCAAGCCGATCCAGCCGAACAGGGTGACCCCGGTGATAGCCGCGCAGGCGATGAAGAGCCCCGCCCCGGTCGTTTTCTTGCCGCCCTTTAGTTTCGGGCAGGCGCGCAGAAGGATGCTCTCCAATTCGTCCGGGGAGCCGCCGGTCAGATACGTCACTTCGACGGGCAGGATCCTGCCGCTGGTCAGAAACAGGAAGAGATAGCTCTTGCTTCTGGCAATGTTGAATACCTGGTCGAACGTGTATTTCGTCGATTCTCCGGTTTCCTCCTTGGTCTCAACGATCCCGGTGCGGTCGATCGTGATGTTCCTGACGAGGTATTCGAGCCCTGTCGGCTCGACGGTCTTCATCCACAGTTTGCTGCCCGCGGACCGGGTGGTCCAGAACCACGCCGCTGCGGGAAGAACAGCGAACAGCCCCGGCCATCTGGTGATGTGCGGGGCGAAGATCATGAACAGCATGAACAGCAGCGCCAGTGTCAGGACGACAAAGTACATTCTATTCCGCTGCATCATGGTCTGTGCGGACATCTGCTTGCAGCAATCCAGGTCGATCTCGGTCCTTGCCGTGAAGTATTTACTTCCGCGTTTTTTCTGTGCCATTGCGGCATTTCTCCTTATTCACATCCGGCTGCCTGGCAGCCCCTTTTTTTTTATTACTCTGCGAACATCTCCTCAGCGAGTTCGACTGCCAGATCGATGCACGCCGGGCAGGGCATCAGGACGACGCCGGTGCCGATCCCCTTCAGTTCCTTACAGATGGTGGATCCCGCCTTTTCGCGGAACCGCTCATGGATGTCCTTGGCGATCTTGTAGGTCGCCGCCTTGCTCTTCGGCGATTCCGTATTGCCGTCGCTGTTTTTCATGCCGGCCAGCATCAGCGCGCCGGACAGCGCGCCGCAGGTCCCCTGCATGCCGCCCATGCCGGCCCCGAAGGCTTCGCCCATCTTCTGGACCATCTCCTTGTCGAGTCCCAGATCATCGGCGAACGCCAGCACCACGGACTGACAGCAGTTGCAGCCGCGGCCGTGATACATGGCGGCCAATTCTTTCTTATCCATCGTCATCTCCTTATCTTTGCCGGCAGCTGTGCCGGCTCCTTTTCATATTACTCAAACGGGAATGTATAGTCCAGCCCGAAGCGGTCGCGGATCGTGATCAGATCGTTCTGCACACTTTCGTTGACGGGAACACCTTTGTCCTTGCGCTCGCACCAGGCATCCCATTCCTTCTCGCCGGCCGTGTAGATACGGTCCTCGCCGGGTGCCTTTTCGGACGCGCGCAGGCCTCTTAAGATCTCCCCGGTCGTCGTCCTGCACGTATCCAGCCCCATGAAGAACTCCGGATTGATGACAAAGAAGAAGTGTCCGAGCCGGTACATCCGGTTGTTGCCTTCCTCGTCTTTGCCGGACAGGGCTTTCATGAACGGACCGCCCGCCAGCGCTGCGGACAGGATCTCCACGATGGTGGTGAATCCGTACCCCTTGTATCCGCCGGTCGCTTCGCCGAGCCCGCCGATCGACAGCAGCGCGCAGTCTCCTTTGCGCATGTCTTTCAGGATCTGCCCGGAATCGGTCATGGTGCCGCCGTCCTTCGTGACGACCAGACCCGCAGGCGTTTCCTTGCCCATACGTTCGTAGTATTCGATCTTGCCGTTCTGCACGATGGAGGTCGCGCAGTCAAAGTTGAACGGGAAGTCTTCATCCGTG
Source organism: Clostridiales bacterium (assembly GCA_040307715.1). Taxonomy (GTDB): domain Bacteria; phylum Bacillota; class Clostridia; order Peptostreptococcales; family Anaerovoracaceae; genus RUG13615. The sequence goes on from JAWRJC010000091.1 coordinate 4,985, forward strand.
GGGATCGTGAAGGTCATCGGGTTGGTGCCCATCATTGGCTCGACGCCAAAGGTCGGTGCAACGGAAGGCCGTGCGTTGGTGCCGGTGATGCCGATCATCCCCGCCTTTTCCGCCATCGTGGTCCAGTACCCCGCAATGCCGTAGTGCGTAGAATTCGTGATCGCGCCGCCCGCCATGCCGTAGGTTTTCGCTTTTTCGATCAGCATCTCCATCATACGGTAGCTGGCGACCATGCCCATCCCGTTGTTGGCGTCCATGACGACGGTCGTCGGGGTCTCCTTCAGGATGTCGATCTTCGTCTCCGGCAGCAGGGTGCCGTTGTCGATGCGGTCGAGGTAGATCGGTTTAAAGCGGTTGCAGCCGTGGCTCTCGATACCGCGCCGGTCGCTCTCCATCAGCACGTCTGCGCAGATCTTCGCGTCTTCCTCCGGCACGCCGTACGCTTTGAATGCATCCACCATAAAGGAGCCGATCATTTCCCAGGGGATATACGGTCTTCCCATGCTGTCGGTCAGGACTTCTTTTGCCATCGTTTGTTCCTCCTTTTATCATCGCTTTCGCAGCAGTGCCGCGCGAGCCTATTTATTCAGATAAAACGCATCGTCCGGGATCCATCCGGAAGCGCCGATCAGGCTGTACACCTGCTGATAATACGTGCGCATGATCTGCGTCCCGCGGTTGCTCGTTCCGTAGAACACGGTCCGCATCAGACCGCTGCCCTGATCGCCCTGCGCTGCCATCGCCGCTTCAAAGTCGCGGTCCAGGATCGCCGCCGCGTCGTGTTCCTGCTGGGCTGCCTGCTCCAGCAGCGCATTCGAGACGACAAGAACGGCCGACGGGAGCGGCTGTCCGGTCATTGCCTGCCAGTACGCGTCCACATCCAGCAGCACGTCCTTCGATGCGAAGGCATCCTGTCCGCCGTAAGCGGTCAGGATATTTGTCAGCGCAAAATGATTGTATTCCGTCAGGTAATCCTGCGGGGTCTCCTCTTCATACCGCCGGATGACAGGCAGTGCGCTGTCCAGCCCGTCCATGAGCCCCAGCGCTTTCGACAGATCGATCAAGGTATCGGTATCGTGCCAGACATTGACGGTGCAACCGCGGAGCTGCGACGGCAGAATGCTGTCCTTCGCGATCTCCCCGGCCGCGGCCGGATCGTGCGGGACACTGACCGTATCGGATACAGCCGGCACCGATTCCTGGACGGTCTCTTCGCCGGTGCCGTCGTCGTACGTTTCTTCGCCGGTGCCGTCATCGTATGTCTCTTCCTCGGTCACCGGCGCAGTGGCTGCTGCCCCGGGAACCGGGCGGTACGGATCCTGGATCGTCAGATGGCTCAGGATACCGACCAGCCGGTATCCGCCCAGATACACCGGGCTGACCATGGCGATCCCGCCGTCTTTCTTGTAATGGGCCGCAGCGCCGCCCGGTGTCAGGACGGCCATCTGGACACGTCCCTCCGACAGCGCCTCGCGAAGCGCGCTTTCTCCGTCGAAGGTCTCAACGGTATATGTATCAGGCAGCGCGCCGAGCAACTGTGCGACATCCGGTGTGTCCGTGCTGATACCGATGATCACAGACCCCGTAAAGGTATCCTCTGTGGCAGTGCGGGTCGTCAGTTCGCTGGTTTGTTCCGCTTCTCCGCTGCCGCAGCCGGCGAGGAGCGATGCCGCAAAAACAACAGCCAAAAAAACAGCAAGAAAACGCATTGTGCGTTTTCTCCCTGTCTGCCGGTTCTTTTCTTTCTGGTTGGGTATTTTATTCATCTCGGAATCCGCCCTTTGCGACTTTCATGCGCTGGATCGCTCTCGCGATCGCCACTTCGGCACGGGCCACCTCATTCGCTTTGTGCTCGCCCTGGCTGTCGTCTTTGAGCCAGGCTTCCGCATCTGCTTTCCGGGCTTCCGCACGCGAGATATCGATCTCTTCCCGCCACTCTGCCGCATCCGTGAAGATGACGATGCCGCCCTTCACGTCGATGAAGCCGCCCGCGATGAACGCCGCTTTGAACTTCGTCTCGCCGGGTTCGCGGATCCAGAGTTCGCCCACATCAAGAAGTGCGCAGACCCAGGCGTGATCGGCCATGAACCCTTCCTCCCCCAGGGGAGTGGGTACAATGACGATCTCGCACTGTCCGCGGTAGAACGTCTTGGATGGGGTGATGATCTCCAGATGGAACGGTTTTGGCATTGGGCTACTCTCTTTGGATCGTTAAACTGCTATGCTTTCTTCTGCTGCTCCCAGCGTTCGACGACCTCATCGATGCCGCCTGCCATGAGGAACAGGTTTTCGGGGATGTCGTCGTGACGGCCTTCCATGATCTCCTTGAAGCCGCGGATGGTCTCCGACAGCGGCAGGTACTTGCCGGGCGTGCCGGTGAACTGCTCGGCAACGCCGAACGGCTGGCTCATGAAACGCTGGATCTTACGCGCACGGTTGACGACCAGTTTGTCCGCATCGGACAGTTCGTCCATACCGAGGATCGCGATGATGTCCTGCAGATCCTTGTATTTCTGAAGGATCTCCTGCACGCCGCGGGCGACATTGTAATGCTCGTCGCCGATGATCAGCGGGTCCATAATACGGGAGGTGGATTCGAGCGGGTCGACCGCCGGATAGATGCCCAGTTCCGCGATGCTTCTCGAAAGAACGGTCGTCGCGTCGAGGTGGGCGAAGGTCGTGGCAGGTGCCGGGTCCGTCAGGTCATCGGCCGGGACATAAATGGCCTGGACCGAAGTGATCGAGCCTTTCTTGGTAGAGGTGATACGCTCCTGCAGGGCGCCCATCTCCGTTGCCAGTGTCGGCTGATAACCGACGGCGGACGGGACACGGCCGAGCAGCGCGGAGACCTCCGAGCCTGCCTGGGTGAAACGGAAAATGTTATCGATGAACAGCAGGATGTCCTGGCCTTCCTCGTCGCGGAAGTACTCCGCCATCGTCAGGCCGGTCAGCGCGACACGCATTCTGGCCCCCGGCGGTTCGTTCATCTGTCCGAAGACCATAGCGGTGTTGGCGATAACGCCGCTGTCCGTCATTTCATAGTAAAGGTCGTTGCCTTCGCGGGTACGCTCGCCGACACCGGCAAAGACGGATAACCCGCCGTGCTCGGTCGCGATGTTGCGGATGAGTTCCTGGATCAGAACGGTCTTGCCGACACCCGCGCCGCCGAACAGACCGACCTTGCCGCCTCTGGTGTACGGGGCGATCAGGTCGATGACCTTGATGCCGGTCTCAAAGATCTGGGCAGTGGTGTCCTGCTCCTCAAAATCCGGCGCCTCTCTGTGGATCGATGCCAGATGATCTGTCTCGACAGGTCCCTTCTCATCGATCGTCTCGCCGAGAACGTTGAAGAGACGTCCCAGGACTTCTCTGCCGACAGGCACCTTGATGGGGCTGCCGGTGTCGATGGCTTCCATGCCGCGTTTGAGTCCGTCCGTAGAGGAAAGTGCGATGCAGCGGACAACGTCGTCGCCGTTGTGCTGTGCCACTTCCGCCACGACGGTCCTGTCCCCGCTCTCGATGCGGATCGCATTGAGCAGCGCCGGCAGTTCCGCCGGATCGAACTTGATGTCGATGACCGGGCCGATGATCTGATGGATCGTTCCTTTGTTCATGTCTTACTCCTTGCAGGGCGATCGCCCTCATTAACTTCTCTATTGCTGCGCTTCCGAACCCGACACGACCTCGATGATCTCGTCGGTGATGGCAGACTGTCTGGCTCTGTTGAAAGAAAGCGTCAGATCGCGCAGCATGTCTCTGGCATTGTCTGTGGCTGCTTCCATGGCGTTGCGTCTGGCTGCGTGCTCACCTGTCGCCGAACTGACGATCGCACCATAGAGCTGGGTCTCGACCCACTTGCCGACCAGCGCATTGAACACCTCGGTGAGCGAGGGTTCGTAGTCGATCTGGTGATACTCGTGCATCAGTTCGTCTTCCAGCGTGACTTCCAGCGGCAGCAGGGTCTTCGTGATGACCTCCTGCGCCAGTGCGCTGACGTAGGCATTATAGACGAGGACCACCTTATCGTAATCGCCGCGCGCGTAGCCTTCCACGATCGGCCGGCTGGCCTCTCTGGTCTCGATGAATGAGATCGTCTCCGGCGGCGCGTTGTACTGCGCCAGGACATCGATCCCCTGCCGCAGGAAACGGTCGCGGCCGCGCGTGCCGATGGTGATCATCACCGGCTCCGCTTCCTCCTTGGCGAGAAGGTCTTCGACCGTGCGTATGACGTTGCTGTTGAATCCGCCGCACAGCCCCTTGTTACTGGTGATAACGATATAGCACACTTTTTTGACCTCGCGCTGGCCCGTCAGGAAATCCTTCGGGATATCCTCCTGCGCATCGTGGAAGATCTCCGCGATCATGTGTTCGATCAGGTTGAAGTTCGCGTTGGTCTTCTCATACTGTGCCTTGGCCTTGTTGAGTTTTGCGGACGACAACAGACGCATGGCGTTGGTGATGCGCTCCATGCTCGTGACGCTCTTGATCCTCCGTTTTACGTTTTGTGTATCCGCCTGTGACATTTACTCTGCCTTTTCTTCTGCTTGTTCCGCCGTCCCCGCCGTACCTGCCGCTTCCGGCTCATGTACAGGGATCTGCGGAGTCATGACCTGCTGGCTGTCAAGGATATAATCTTCGGTTTTCTCTTTCTTGAACTTCAGGATCGCTTCTTTGAGGTCCTCTTCCGTTTCCGGGCTGATCGCCCCTTTCGCAACGATGTCTTTGCCGACTGCCGGATACCGCTCGTCCATGAACGCGAGGAATTCTTTCTCGAAGTCACGGATGTTTTCGATCTCAATATCCTTCATATAGCCGTTGATCGCCGCATAGATGACCATGACCTGATGCTCGACCGGCATCGGGCTGTACTGGCGCTGCTTGATGATCTCCATCAGGATGGCACCGTGATCCAGTCTGGCTTTGGTCTCCGGATCGACGTCCGAACCGAACTGCGAAAAACTCGCGAGTTCTCTGTACTGCGCCAGCTCCAGCTTGACCTTGCTGGCGACCTGCTTCATCGCTTTGATCTGCGCGTTGCCGCCGACACGGCTGACCGAGATGCCGGCGTTGATCGCCGGACGCTGCCCCTGGAAGAACAGCTCGGACTCCAGATAGATCTGACCGTCGGTGATCGAAATAACGTTGGTCGGGATGTACGCACTGACGTCACCGGCCTGCGTTTCGATGATCGGAAGCGCCGTCAGGCTGCCGCCGCCGAGTTCGTCCGAGAGTTTCGCCGCACGTTCGAGCAGTCTGCTGTGCAGATAGAAGACATCCCCCGGATACGCCTCGCGCCCCGGCGGTCTTCTGAGCAGCAGCGACATGGTGCGGTACGCGACCGCGTGCTTGGACAGATCGTCGTAGATGATCAGCACGTGCTTACCGTTGTACATGAAGTATTCGCCCATCGCACAGCCTGCGTACGGGGCGATATATTGGATGGGTGCCACGTCGGACGCCGTCGCCGAAACGACGATGGTCTTGTCCATGACGCCCTTATCTTCGAGTGTCTTGACCAGCTGGGCAACCGTGGACTTCTTCTGTCCGATCGCCACGTAGATACAGATAACATCCGTATCTTTCTGGTTGAGGATGGTGTCGATCGCGATCGCGGTCTTGCCGGTCTGGCGGTCGCCGATGATCAGCTCACGCTGGCCGCGGCCGATCGGGATCATACTGTCGACAGCCTTGAGTCCCGTCTGCAGCGGCTCCTTGACGGATTGTCTCTGCAATACGCCCGGTGCCGGGCTCTCGATCGGTCTCGTTTCCTTCGTTTCGATTGGGCCCTTGCCGTCGATCGGCTGTCCGAGGGCATTGACGACGCGGCCGATGAGCGCTTCGCCGACAGGTACTTCAACGACAGCGCCGGTCGGTTTGACGACGTCCCCCTCCTTGATGCCTTTGTCGGATCCCAGGATAACGCAGCCTACGTTGTCCTCTTCGAGGTTCATCGCCATGCCGTAGATCCCGCCCGGGAATTCGAGCAGTTCGCTGGACATGCAGTTGTCCAGCCCGTAGACACGGGCGATGCCGTCACCGACCTGGATGACGGTACCGAAATCCGATATTTCCATCCGGTTTTCGTACTGTTTGATCTGCTGACGGATCACAGCACTGATTTCTTCCGGCCTGATGTTCATACTTTCCTCCTACTGCATACGGCGGCGCATCCCCTCAAGTCGCGATCTGAGGGTCGCGTCGAAGATCTTGCCTGCCACCTGGACCTTGACACCGCCGATCAGGCTTTTGTCGATCCGGTTCTCAAGGCGCACCTTCCCGCCGATGAGTCTGCCTGTTTGTTCTTCAAGTTGTCTGATCTTGTCCTCACTGAGCGGAACAGCGGTGAAAACCTCCCCGGTCTGCAGGCCGCCGGCCTCGTCTATGAGTTTGCCGTAGGCGTGTACCATCCG
>JAWRJC010000092.1:0-21774 GCA_040307715.1 Clostridiales bacterium
GCGGTCGATGACGGCATGCGTGTGATCCTGGTCCGCCAGGAGACATCTCCGGAAGATCTGGCCGGCATGGTCAGCGCGCAGGGCATCCTGACCGCAAGAGGCGGTATGACGTCCCATGCTGCAGTTGTTGCCAGAGGCATGGGCAAGTGCTGTGTCTCCGGTGCCGGTGAGATCAAAGTCGACGAGGAGAAAAAACTCCTCACGATCGGTGACGAAGTCTTCGAAGAGGGTGATTTCCTCTCTCTTGACGGCACCACCGGCAATGTCTACGACGGAGAGATCGACACCGTTCCGCCTGAAATGAAAGGTGATTTCGGGACGATCATGAAGTGGGCGGATGATATCCGCACACTCAGCATCCGCACCAATGCGGACAATCCGCGTGACGCCAGACAGGCAGTCGAATTCGGCGCGGAAGGCATCGGTCTGTGCCGCACGGAGCACATGTTCTTTGCGGACGACCGTATCTCGGCGATCCGGCGCATGATCCTCGCGGACAACGTGAAGGAAAGAAGGCGCGCGCTCGCTAGACTCCTGCCGTATCAGAAGCAGGATTTCATGGATATCTACAGTGTCATGGGCGACCGTCCGGTAACGATCCGTCTGCTGGATCCGCCGCTCCACGAATTCATTCCGCATACGCAGACGGAGATCCGTGCGCTGGCGGAACAGTATAATCTGTCTTACGACAAACTCTCCAGAAAGGTCCGTGAACTCGAGGAGTTCAACCCGATGCTCGGTCACCGCGGCTGCCGGCTGGCGGTCACGTATCCGGAGATCGCGGAGATGCAGACGGAAGCCATCATCACGGCGGCGGTCGATCTCTTTCTCGAGACCGGACAGAAAGTCTCGCCGGAGATCATGATCCCGCTTGTCAGTCTGGATACAGAACTGGCCGCTGTGAAAAAGGTCGTCGTCGAGACCGCCGAGTCCATCTTCGAGGCATCCGGCGTCAGACTGGACTATAAAGTGGGCACGATGATCGAGATCCCGCGGGCTGCCCTGACAGCGGACGAGATCGCCAAAGAAGCGGAGTTCTTCTCCTTCGGTACCAATGATCTGACGCAGATGACGTTTGGCTTCAGCCGTGACGACACAGGTAAGATCATCAAGGAGTACCGTGACAAGAACATTTTTGAAGCGGACCCGTTCCAGACGCTGGATCAGGGCGGTGTCGGCAAACTGGTCGAAATGGCGGCGCAGCTCGGCAGACAGGTGCGGCCGAATATCAAACTGGGGATCTGCGGCGAACACGGCGGCGATCCCAGGACGATCGACTTCTGCTACCGCGTCGGACTGGACTATGTGTCCTGCTCACCGTTCCGTGTGCCGGTCGCAAGACTGGCGGCGGCGCAGGCGGTCGTCAACAATCAGTAACAGGCTGCCGGTCCTGTACATCCCGCCCGGCAGATCTGATAGGAATCCGAAGTGGGCCTCCCGATGCGGGGGCCCACTTTTTACTTGTTCTGGGTGTACAGTTATGCAATAATGAATTTGCACAGAATGGACCCGCAAAAGCACAGTTATTGCGCGAAGCACATGGCGTTACAGGCGGCATGTGCGGGAAAGACAGGTGAGAGGATGGAACTCAACGCCCGAATGATCTGTATCCTGCAGGAGGTTGTCGAAGCACGGGATAAGGTGACCGTTGACCAGATCTGCAGCCGCAATGATATTTCTAAGCGGACGTTTTATTATGATATCAAGAACGTCAACGCCTGGCTCCGGGAAAAGGGACTGCCGGAGATCGCGCTGCGCAGCGGTTCCTGCACCATTGATGCTGCGGTGGGAGATGCGCTGGGGGAGATCATCCGGCAGAACGACACGGAATACTTCATGTCGGTCGATGAGCGCAAGATCATGATGGCGATGTACATCGGCCTTGCGCAGGAGCGCGTTAGGATCCACGATTTTTGCGATCTATTCGACATCAGCAAGAACACCGTCCTGTCGGATATGAAGAGCATCCGCAGGGAACTGGCGGAACGCCACATCACGCTCCGGTTCGAGACAGAACGCGGGTACTTTTTCCACGGCAATGAGTATGCGATCCGCAACTACCTGTACGGGCAGTTCAAGAAGGTCCGGTCGATCAAAACGGGGCAGTATATCAGACGGTTTCTCAACGAACAGCTGGCAGGCATCGGCGGTGTGAAACGCGAGTACTGGGAATCGCTCAAAGAGTGCCTCGTCATCTATGAAGAAGCAGCCAACACAAGCATCGTTGAAAACGATACGGACGGCGGGACCTTCATCCTGACAGTTTCCTATCTGCGCCATGCACACGGGCATCTGTTCCGCGTCAACACCTCCCGGTCACAGCAGATCCGGACGACCCGCGCCTACAAGGGGGCGGAGAATCTGTTCCGGAAGATCGAAGAGTATGTGCAGCTCCCCGGCAGCGAGCAGGAGATCTGCTACGTGGCGCTGTGCTTTCTGGCGATGCAGAACTTTGATCCCGTGGCGACCGAGGGGCAGGATCCGGAGATGCTGGCATTCACGGAGCGGTTCCTCACCAATATCGAAGCGAGCGGCATGGCCTCCTTCAGCGACAGAAACACGCTCAAAGGGCGCCTTGTCAACCACATCGCACCGATGATCTACCGCATCACGTACGGGGTGCAGCTCGACAATCCTATCGCTGACAGTGTCAAGAGGGATTATAAAACGGCGTTCGAACTGGCAAGACAGGGGATCTGCCTGACCGACGAAAAACTGGCTGCGAAGATCACGGAAGACGAACTGTCCTATCTGGCGATCTATATCGCGGACGGGATCAAAAGCGAACTGCCGCAGGGGCCGCACAGCGGCAGGATCCTCGTGGTCTGCCCGGAAGGCGTTGCCACGGCGCTGCTGATCCGCGACCAGCTGGAGAGCCTGCTCGAATCGCATTACGTCTACGATCTGACGTCTGTCAAGAATGTCACCGCGCTCGATCTGTCGCAGTATCTGCTGATCGTCACCGCCGCAAAAGGGGATCTGCCGCCGGAGAAAACGGTGCGGGTAGGGCTGTTCCTCAGCGAAGAGAACAAGCGCAGCATCCTGGAGCGGCTCGATCAGGAGAAAATCGAAGCGAAGATCCGTCCGCGGGAGATCATGGCGATCATCCGCCGGCACTGCGGCAGCCGCGTGCAGTCAATGACGGATCTGAATATCGAACTGCTGAACTATATCAATGCACACAGGAGTGAGTAGACAATGACAGAACGGATGGAAAACGCAGTGACTGAGAATGGGGCAATGTCTGCCAAGCTGAAGATGAGCGGGAAGATGACGCTCATCCGGCGGCGGTACCGCTCCGTGGAGGAACTGATCTGCGAGGCCGGAGGGACGGCTGTCGAACTGGGGTATGCGGAAGAAGGGTTCATCGAGGATGTGATCGACCGCGAACAGGAGTACCCGACCGGTCTCAATGCCGTGATGCCGATCGCGATCCCGCACGTGAGCACACACTGTCTCGATTCCTTTATGTCTGTCGTGACACTCGAAGAACCGCTGTTGTTTGAACCGATGGACGGGCGCGGCGACCCGCTGCCGGTACAGATCGTCTTTATGTTCGGATTGCTCGATCACCGCGATCAGGTGAAAGTCCTCAAGCGTCTGGCGCAGATGTTCAAGGATCAGGAGGCGCTGGAACAACTCCGCAGCGCGCAGACAGATGCAGCGGGCTGCAGGATCGTAGCGGAGTATCTCGGCGAACTCGTGGAGATCGTTTAGCGGGGACCGCCCCCGGGGAAGGAGAAGCGCCATGGTCAGCGCAAAGTACACGATCCACAGTAAAGTGGGGCTGCATGCCAGACCCGCGTCGATGCTGGTCAAAACAGCCAACGACTACGACAGCAGGGTCCATATACGCACAGCGGAAATGGACGTCGACGCAAAGAGCATTCTGTCCGTGATGGTGCTCGGCGCCGGGTGCGGAGAGGAGATCGAGATCCTCGTGGACGGGCCGGATGAAGAGGAAGCGCTGCAGGCGATCCTTGCGACGCTGGACGGGTTCCTGGATAAATTCGACTGAAGAAGAGCCGGAAAAAGGTTCGGATACCGGGCACCGCCCGGTATTTTTTTAGAAAAAGCGCTTTACAAACCAAAAAGATTGTGTACAATTAAATTATACAAAACCGTATAGAATGCTATACGATCAACGGATACGAATGTGAAACGGAAGGCGCAAGAGCGATTCCCATAAGTAAGGAGCATACGATGAACGTATATGATTTCACAGTTAAGAAACAGGATGGTACCGAGCAGCCCCTGCGCGATTTTGAAGGCAAACTTCTGCTGATCGTAAATACCGCCACCGGCTGCGGGTTCACACCGCAGTATAAAGAACTCGAAGAATACTACGAAGAATTCAAAAACCAGGGATTTGAGATACTGGACTTCCCGTGCAACCAGTTCGCCGGACAGGCACCGGGCACCGACGAGGAGATCCATCAGTTCTGCACACTGAAGTACGATACCAAGTTCCCGCAGTTCTCGAAGATCGATGTCAATGGGGAAAATGCAGATCCGCTGTTCCAGTGGCTGACTGCCAACACGACCTTTAAAGGGTTCTCCGGTCCCTCGGGGATCGCGATGGGCGCGATGCTCAAGAAAATCGACCCTGATTATAAGAACAACAGTGCTGTCAAGTGGAATTTCACCAAATTCCTGATCGACCGTGACGGGCAGATCCTGGCGCGCTTCGAACCGACCGAAAAAATGAAGAAGGTCCGTGAAGAGATCAAAGCGGCGCTGTAGCAGACCGGCCGGGCAGCCGGGATGTGTGTCATGAACGCATAGCAGGAGGAGTCATCGATGGCAGAGATAGAAAAGATAGATAAATACGACGTGCTGCGGCTGGATCATCAGTTGTGCTTTCCGCTCTATGCGTGCGCGAAGGAGATCGTGCGGCGGTACAAACCGTTCCTCGATGAGATCGGCCTGACCTACACCCAGTACATCACCATGATGGTCCTATGGGAGAAGAAGCAGGTCTCCGTCAAAGAACTCGGCGAATCGCTCTTTCTGGATTCCGGAACGCTGACACCGCTGCTCAAGAAAATGGAGCAGAAAGGGCTGCTTACCAGAGAGCGGTCGAAAGAGGATGAGCGCGTTCTGCTTGTAACCATCACGGAAGAAGGAGAAGCGCTGAAAGACCGGGCGGTGAACGTGCCAACGCAGCTGATGAGCTGTATCACGATGGATCCGGAAGATGCCGCCAAACTGTATGAACTATTGTATAAAGCACTTGGCGGGATGGCCTGATCATTCTGCATGAAAGGAAGGGATCCTGTATGGATCGCGAAAAGAGCATTGTCAAAGTCAGCATCGTTGGGATCGTGGTCAATCTGATCCTTGTCGCCTTCAAAGCAGCTGTCGGCTTCGTGACCGGCTCGATTGCCGTCATCCTGGATGCGGTCAACAATCTGAGTGACGCGCTTTCGTCGGTGATCACTATCATCGGCGCAAAGCTCGCCGGCCGGGCGCCGGACAAAAAGCATCCGTACGGACACGGGCGCATCGAGTACCTGAGTTCGGTCGTCATTGCCATCATGGTGCTGCTGGCAGGGGTGACCAGTTTCAAGGAATCGGTGGAGAAGATCCTGCATCCTGCGGCGGCGAACTACACGACAGTTTCGCTGATCATCATTGCCGCGGCTGTCCTGACCAAGTATTTCCTGGGGCGGTACGTATCGCGGCAGGGTAAAAAACTCAATTCCCAGTCCCTGATCGCATCCGGCGCGGATGCCACGTTCGATGCGGTGCTGTCGTTCTCCACACTGGTGGCAGCGGCGGTCAGCCTGCTGTTCCACCTGAGTATCGAAGGCTATCTGGGTGTGATCATTTCGGTCGTGATCCTGAAGGCAGGCATAGAGATCCTTATGGAATCGGTCGGGAGCATCATCGGCCTGCGCGTCGACAGTGATCTGGCGGAAAGCCTCAAGGAGAAGGTCTGCAGCTTTGAACAGGTGCACGGCGCCTATGATCTGACGCTGCACAACTACGGTCCGGAACGGATCATGGGGTCTGTGCACATCGAGGTCGATGACGCGCTGACGGCGCGGGAGATCCACTACCTGACCCGGAAGATCTCGGAAACCGTATACAGGGAATTCGGGATCATTCTGACGGTGGGGATCTATGCGGCCAATACGGATGATGACGAGTATGCAGTCATGAAAGAACACCTCAGCGAGATCATCCGGGAGCATCCGGAGATCCTGCAGATGCACGGCTACTATGCGGACAAAGAGAGGCATCTTGTGACGTTCGATCTGGTGATCGGCTTTGAGGCGGACGATGCGCAGGCATTGTGCAATACCGTGACAGCACAGATGAAAGAAGCGTTTCCGGCATACACGTTCTATGCCGTGGTCGACAGCGATGTCAGCGACTGACGGAACGGTATGCTTTGATATGAAATGAAAGGAGAGATCCACAATGAGTAAACTGAATGATTTCCTGACTGAAGCCGGCGTGTTTTTCCTGGCTACCGCGGACGGCGACCAGCCGAAACTGCGGCCGCTCGGCGCGCATTTTGAGATGGACGGCAAGGTCCTGTTCGGTGTCGGTGATTTCAAAGATGTCTACAAGCAGCTCACCGCCAACCCGAAGACCGAGATCGTCGCGGCAAAAGCGGACGGCAACTGGCTCCGCTACACCGGGAAAGCTGTCTTTGAAACGGATCCGAAGTATGCGGAGGCAATGCTCGACATGATGCCGCAGCTCAGACAGATCTACAATGAAGAAACTGGCAACAAGATGATGGTCTTCCACCTGGAAGAGGCGGCTGCGCGCATCATCCCGATGATGGGTGAAGGAGAGGCGGTCGACTGCTAAATGGACAGCGCAGTAAAAGGCGCCGGGGCACTTCCTTATGACAGCGGCAGGACCGTGATCATCGCCTGCAGTTCTCTGACAGAATACGTGGAAGAAGCGCAGCATAGATGCGGGACCGCACTGCCGGTGATCTATATGGACCGCCTGTATCACCGCGACCCCGATGAGATGCGCGGGCATATCCTTGCGGCGCTGGCGGAAAAGATCCCGGAAGGAACAGACACGGTACTTGTCTGCATGGGCTTTTGCGGCGGTTCCTGGGAGGGTGTTGCCGCGCCGGTCCGGATGGTGCTGCCGCGGGTCGACGATTGTGTATCGCTGCTCCTGCAGACCGGGGATACACCGGTGAGCGATCTGAAACAGCCGGGGCATCTGTATGTCCGGGCGAAGGATCCGCGCACCGAGTCGTTCAGAAGGATCTTTGAACACCTGACGGCGGCTGTTGACGAAGAGACAAAAGCCCGTTATCACGAGGACTGGAAGCAGCTTTACAGTCATATCGATATCCTCGACACCGGCATCAACGGCAGCCGGAGACCCGGCTATGCCGAAGCGGTGCAGCAGGATGCGGACTGGCTAAACGCACAGGTGGAATACGTGAAAGGCGGTACGTATCTTCTTGAAAAACTGCTGCGCGGAGACTGGGACAGCCAGTTCCTTGTGCTGACGCCCGCGGAACCTGTGACGGAAGAGCAGATGCTGCTCCGTGCATCCGCCGTATAGCTTTGACAAATCATGACCGCACGCTTGACCGGCGTGCGGTTTTTTCGTACAATCTGTTTGAAAATGGAAATAAATGGTATTTCCTGATGATGTGATATACGTAGGCTGGAAAGGCAGAAAGGAAGAGACGATGGAGATCATCAGTTTACGGATACGAACGAAAGACGAAGCTTACGGGCAGGTCATGCAGACTGTACTCAAGCGGAATTATCCAGGGTTTATGATCGCATGGGAGCCGGTTGCGGACGGCTCATGCACGGATGCGGAACCGCGCGGCGCGGCGGCGGAGACCGGCAGCTGGGGGATCGATCTTTCGCTGTGCGATCAAAGGGAGGCGCTGGAAGAGGGGGAAATCCTGCTCGTGGACCAGCCATTTCTGGAAAATGTAGGGGAAGACGGGACGATCTCCGTTACGGCAGGACCGGTCTGTTTGTTCAAGTACGCGCCGGCGCGCGAGATGATCGGGAAGATCCTCGGGCTGTGCGCAGGCAGGATGCACCGGCAGATTTTCCGCCCGCCTGCCGCGGGATGCCGCATCGTCGGGGTGTTTTCCGGTGCCGGCGGGAAGGGGTGTACCGCGGTGAGCCTGGCGCTCGCACAGCTTGGCGCCAGGCTGCGCGGAGACCGGCCGCTGGTCGTGCCGGCAGGGCAGTTCCCCCGCGGCGGCGCATGCGCCGCTGCCGCCGGGCAGATGCCGCTGCGGGAATTCGTCTACCGGACGCTGCGTGCCGGCAGTCTGCATCCGGGAAGCCCGGAAGAGGCGCAGCGCGCTTCCCGGGAGCGGCTTGCGCGCGCTGTGTCGGAAGATGCGTTCGGAACAGGGCGGTTTGTGCAGCCGGCAGGGGAAAACCCGCTCTACAGACTCAAGGGGGAAGAGATGCAGACGATGCTGCGCGCCATGACCTGCGGAGAGTATGCCTTACTGATCTTCGATCTTGGCAATGTGATCAACGAAGCGTCTTTCACAGTTCTCCGCGCGGCGGACCGACTGCTTCTTCTGACAGATAGTCCGGAGGCAGATGCATCGCTTAAGGAGTATCTGCGTACCCGGTGCGGCGGCGGTATCCTCGAGAAGATCATCCCGGTGCGCAACCGGTCGCACGTTTCTGAAAAGACCGCCGTTGACCGGTTTTATGAAGACGGGACGGGGCAGCCTGCGGCAGCCTGTTTTGATATTCCGTATGAGCCGCTGCTCGATACGGAGCGCGGCGCGGTGTTCGACGGGGTCTTCCCGCTGGAGGGCGGTTTCACGGACGCAGTCGAACAGCTGCTTGTCCTTCTGGACGAGGAGGTCCGTGCCGGAGAGCCGGCCTGAGAAATGCAGGAGATGCGCGGCGCATAACAGCCGCGCTGCCGCTGCGATTCCGCATTTATACACGGACAATCGGCACCTTCTCATGGTACAATGTTTATGACTGTTAGAGAGGAAAGGAAGGACTGCCCCGTGCATCTTGACACATTCATCATTGACCTTGCGCTGATCATGGGCGCATCGGCCGTCGTATCGGTCCTGTTCAAGAAACTGCATCTGCCCACGGTACTGGGGTACATCACCGCGGGGTTTTTGATCAGCCCGCATTTCACACTCCTGCCCACCGTCGTCGAGACCGACAATGTGCAGACCTGGTCGACGATCGGCATCGTCTTTCTGATGTTCGGGCTGGGACTCGAGTTTTCATTCACAAAACTGTCCCGTGTCGGCAGTTCCGCGATCATCACTGCGATGACCGTCATGAGCGGGATGACCGTGACCGGGATCGCGCTCGGACATATACTCGGATTCGGGCGGATGGATGCGGTCTTCCTCGGCTGCATGCTTTCGATGTCTTCCACGATGATCATCATGAAAGCGTTTGAGGAATACGGTCTCAAGGACCAGCGTTCCAGTTCGCTCGTCCTCGGTGCACTGGTCGTTGAGGATGTCGGCGGCATCTTCATGATCATCGTTCTGTCCGCCGTTGCGGTCGGGTCCGGCGTTTCCAGCGGTGCGCTGATTTCCGAACTGGGGTTCATGCTGCTGATGCTGGTGGTCTGGCTGGCGCTCGGCATCTATCTGATCCCGACGGTATTGAAGAAAACGAGGGGGCTTCTCTCCGAAGAACTGCTCCTTATCATTTCACTGGCGATCTGCTTCGGCATGGTCGTCATTTCCCACGCGATCGGTTTCTCAGAAGCGCTCGGCGCCTTCATGGGCGGTTCCATCCTTGCAGGTACAGTCAGCGGGGAACGGATCGAAGAGCTGGTCCATCCGCTCAAGGACATGTTCGGTGCGGTCTTTTTCGTCTCTGTCGGGATGATGATCATACCGGCCTATCTGGTCGAGTATCTTGTACCGATCCTCATTATCAGCGCGGTGACCATCGCGGGGCAGATGGCTCTGTCTACGCTGGGCATCCTGCTCTCCGGGCAGAGCGGGTATACGGCGGTCAAGGGCGGTTCCGCCATGGTCCAGATCGGTGAATTCTCCTTCATTCTGGCGGCGCTCGGCCGTGACCTCCGCGCGACTGCTGGGTATCTGCTTCCCGTGATCGTTTTCGTGGCTGTTATCACGATCTTCCTGACGCCGGTCTTCATCAAAACAGCAGACCGCCGGTATGAGTTCCTGCGCCGGCACACCCCGGAAAGACTGCGGGTCTTTCTCTCCAGGTATACTTCGGACCGCCGGGAGACATCGGACAACACCCGTGACTGGAAACATTACATGGCTACTTATACAGGACGGACCGTCGTCATCGGCGCGCTTCTGTTCCTTCTTTATTACGCGGGTTCGACAAGGCTTCTCCCGCTCTTTGAAGAGCGGTTCGGGGGGGCGACAGGCGCGGTTCTGTGCTGTCTTCTGATCATGGTGCTCATGGTGCCGCTGATCAGTCTGCTTCTCGGCCGCCGCAGCGCCACGTTCAAGAAACTCTGGCTTTCGAGCGAGACCAACCGGCTGCCGCTCACGCTGTTGCGGGCGCTGCAAATGGGGCTTTCGCTGCTGTTCATCCTTCTCGTGATGGTCCGGATCCTGCCCGTCAGAGCCATCTGGCTTGTGCCGTTCAGCCTGCTGCTGCTTGCAGTCGCTGTCCGTTCGGACTTCCTGCGCGGCCGTTCCCTCAAGATCGAAGCGCGGTTCATGGCCAATTTCAACGAGAAGATCCTGCATAACCGGAAAGAAGCACAAGACGGGCACTGGCTGGGTGACCGTGTCTGCGTCGTCCAGTTCGGCCTGGCCGATACTGTTGGCAGTACGACGGTGAGGGAGCTTCTGGAGGACCGGATCAATGATGTGCTGATCATAAAGATCGTCCGGGAAGGCCGGCACATCAATATGCCTGGGCCGGACGAAGCGCTTTTCAGCGGAGACAGTCTTTACGCAATGGCCGGCCGGGAGCAGCTTGCCGGGTACATCAAGGCGCTGGAAAGGGCGGCTCACATCATCGATCCGGATGCGCCGATGGTCTCGCTGCGTGAATACGTGTATACGCAGGCATTCTACGGGATCCGGCCGGAAGACCAGATCATGGTCAGCGCCATCCTGACGGACAAAGACATGCCGTTCTGCGGGAAGTCGATCCGCAATTGCGGCTTTAAAAATGACTATAAAGGATTTATTGTCGCATTAGAAAGAGAGAATCTGATGATCGTCGATCCGCCGGTCGATACGTATATAGAACCCAAAGACCTGCTGTGGGTAGTTGGCGGGCAGACAATGGCCGCGCGTCTTTTGGAGGACGGGATCCTCGGAGACCTCTGAGCAGAAGGTTTCCGGCGATTCTGCAAAACGTCCGGCATATATAAAGAACCGCAAAGCCCTTGCGAATAAGCAGGGGCTTTTTTTTGTACAAAACAGCAGACGGTATCATTGCACCGGAGAAATAAATGTGCTACTCTTACATGGAAATAAATGGAAATCTCATAGAAAGGACAGCAGCATGCAGACAGGACGGGGATTGGATACAGAAAGCCTTGATTACAGGGCAGAGAGTTATCAAGGGGCTGATATCAGCGCGGCAGTGAACCGTGCGAGGACACAGGTGCATCTGGCAGCGAATATGAAAGACGACGAGGCGGCGATGGCTGTGATCGAAGACACGCTGCTGGAGGAGGAAGGTTTGACTATGCTCGACACAGGAACGCTGTCGCGGCTGACGGACCGGGTCTTCCTGGCACTGCGCAGGGATCTGTATGTGCTCGATCCGCTGATGGAAGACACAGCGGTCACCGAGATCATGGTCAACGGGACCAGTGATGTCTTCATCGAGAAAGCCGGCAGGCTGCTCCGTGTGCCGGTTTCCTTTGAAACGGAGCAGGCACTGCTTGAGGTGATCCGCAGGGTGGCTTCCTCCGTCGACAGAGAGATCAATGAACTTCATCCGATCGTTGATGCCAGAACGCGTGACGGTGCCAGAGTCAACGCGGTATACGGCAATATCGCCCTGAACGGTCCGGTACTTACGATCCGAAAGTTTCCGAAGAGCGGCTACTCCATGGAAGACCTGATCGGATTCGGGACTCTGACGAAAGACTGCGCGGCATTTCTGGGGGAACTGGTGCGTACAGGCTACAATATCTTCATCAGCGGCGGGACATCGTCCGGCAAGACGACCTTTCTCAATGTGCTGAGCGATTACATAGACCCGCAGGAGCGGGTGATCGTGATCGAGGATTCGGCAGAACTGGCGATCCGGCATGTGGACAATCTGGTGCGGATGGAGTGCCGCCGGCAGTATGCTGAGGGAAAGGGGGCGGTCGGAATGAGCCAGCTCATCCGGACGAGTCTGCGTATGCGCCCGGACAGGATCATCGTCGGGGAAGTGCGCGGTGCGGAAGTCGTCGATATGATCAATGCAATGAATACCGGGCATGACGGAAGCCTCAGCACAGGACACGGCAACAGTGTCCGCGGTATGCTGCGCCGTCTGGAGTCGATGTTCCTGCAGGAAACGGCTTTTCCGCTGGAAGCGATCCGGTCGCAGATCGCGGAGGGGATCGATGTGATCATCCATCTTGGCAGACTGCGCGACAGACGACGGGTCGTGCTGGAAGTTGCGGAACTGTCGCTTTCCCGCACCGGACAGATCGAGCTGCATCCCCTGTTCGTGTACCGGAGAGGGGAAGGACTTGTGCGGACGGGGAACAGTCTGCGCGATAGAACGAAATGGGAACTGAACGGCGGCAGGGAGGAATTGCTGTGAACGAACCGGTCTGCTATGACAGATATATTCTGTCTGTAAAAGAGAAGGCGCTGTTTATGATCTGCGGATATGCTGCGGGGTTTTTCCTGCTGCTGGTCTTTTACAACGACTTTCTGTTGTCCGCTGCCGGCGGGCTGGCCTGTGTCTTTTTTCGGCCGATGTATAAAGCGCATCTGGGCAGCCGCCGGAAGGCGTTGCTGGAGACACAGTTCAGGGATTTCCTGTACGCAGTCGCTTCATCGGTTGCCGCGGGCAGGCAGCTGGAACGCGCTCTGGAAGATGCGGAACAGACACTGCTTGTCATCTATCCTCCGTCTTCTCCGCTTTGCCGGGAACTGGCAGCCATCAACAGGGCTGTCCGGGAAGAGCGGGGCGATGAGGCGGCGCTTCTTCGGGATCTTGCGGACCGCAGCGGCAGTGAGGACATTCGTGACTTTGTGGAGGTCTATGTGCTCTGCAGGAAACTGGGCGGCGATATGGAGGAAGTAATCCGCAATACTTCTTCGATCATGACGGACAAGATGGCAGTGCGCCGTGAGATCCGTACGCTGACCGCACAGAAACAACTGGAAGGGAGGATCATATCGGTGATGCCGGTTCTGGTCATCATGGGACTCAATGTGTTCTCGCCGGAGTATCTGTCCGTTCTGTACACGACCATCGCCGGCAGGCTGATCATGACAGCGGCACTTGCCGGGATCGCCGTTGCGTTTCTGATGACGCAGAAGCTGCTGGACATCCGGATCTGACAGCGTTTTCAACCGCACCGCGGAAAAGAAAGGAAGAGGGTATGAACAAGCGGCATATCGTCAGAAAAACCGCAAAAAAATATCTGTCAGCCGAAGAAGCGCAGCTCGCCTCGCGGTACCGGGATCTGTACGGGGAGGGCAGCTATGAGGCGGAGCTCTCTGCTTACAGGGACCGGAGACGCAGAAGGGCTTTGGCTGTGCTGGCGGCGTTTCTGGTGGTTTTCAGTTATGCTGCCTGCAGAGAGTTCGCGGGGACGCCCGGCGCGGTCTACGACGGAGACGATCTGGTTGCGCTGGAACGTCCGGCGGAGGACGGTGGCGCCGTTTCGATCGATATGAAGGTATACGCTGTGACGGAGCGCGGGACGGTCACCGAGGACAGGGCAGTCTATCTCGGCGCTTACAGCGAGCACCCCCAGACGGAACGGACGTTGGCGTCGGAGTCGTATGAAGATCTGATCAGGCGAAAGATCGATCAGGCGGCGCGGGAACTGGACAGTGACCGGACACAGCAGATCGTCTATCTGCCGCAGTCACTTGATGACGGCACCAGGCTTGTGTGGACGGAGAACGGCCGGTCCATGCTGCCGCTTTTGATGCTGCTTTTTTCGGCGGCGGTATACTATTTGTACCGGAGCAGGTTCTCAGTCATCGAAAAGAAGGAAAAGGAAGCACGGGAATCGGTCATCAGGGAACTGCCCGAATTCCTGCACAAACTGGTCCTGCTGCTCGGTGCCGGTGCTGTTCCGGAAGCGGCGTTCCGGCGGGCGATGGAGGAGATAACAGGAGATACGTATTTTGCCGGACAGATGCAGAAGATCAGGGACAAAGCAGCACAGACCAACGCACCGGTCCATGCGGAGTTCCGTGCCTTTGCGGAGCGCAGCGGTGTGCGGGAACTGACACGGATCGCCGGGATCCTGGGGGACAACATCGAACGCGGGACGGACCTTTCGGTCAAACTGCGCGAAGAAAGCGAACTGCTGTGGTTTGAGAGAAAAAAGCAGTCGGAAGAAAAGGGACGCCTTGCGGAGACCAAACTTACCATACCGCTGGCGATCCTGCTTTGTGTCCTTGTTCTTGTAACTGTTTCCCCCGCGTTGTTCGAAATGTGATATACTATATAGACATGTGTATATCGGACCGCAATGGAAAGCAGTTTTGCGGGAGTAAACAGGAGGAACCCTCAATGGAGGAATTAAAATATAAAGGACATCTGACCAAACCGCTGCTCAATAAAATCGCCAGCAATCTCGTATCTGTCTGGCAGCGCAGACTTGCTCTGGGCGCAGTTGCCGTCGCGATCATGTTCGGCGTGTACTTCCTGATCCGGGGATACAAAGATCCGGCGCTGGTGCTCGCGATCGGCGCGCTGCTCTTTGCGCTCGAATTTATCTGGATCTCGCGCTCGACAGCCAAAAAAGTGCTGAACAGATCGATCCGTCAGATCGGCAGCGATGAGTATACCGTGTTCCTGGAGAAGAGCGGTTTCCGTGTGCGCGGGTACCGGGTCAAGGACTACCTCCGCATCAAATACAATGATGTCAATCAGATCTGGGAGAAGCCGGAAGCGTTCTATCTTTATACGTCAGATCTGGTCGTTATCGTCATCGACAAGACCGAATTGACGGAAGAGGAGTGCAGGCAGCTGCGGCTCTTCCTCGACGGGCACTGCATCAGCATGGCGATGCGCCGGAACAAACTGCAGTAGAACAGAAAGATCTCATCTGTGCCGAAAGGATCAAAAAGCGCCGTGCGGCTTTCGCCGCAGACGCTCTTTTTATTATGCCGTTATTAAGGACCGTCAGTCGAATCTGTGGAATGCCGGTTCGTGGTCCTTATATGTGCAGTAGTATTTGAAACCAAGTGAGGTCACGAGCGATTCCGCCTCATTGAAATGATCCATGAAGTGGACCGTTTCGTGCGTGTCGGAACCCATGGTGAAAATCTCACCGCCCAGTTCTTTGTAGGCCGCCAGGATCTCTTTGCGCGGGAGCCAGAGGGAAGTGCCGTATTTGAAATTCGAAGTATTGAGTTCGATGCCTTTGCCGTCTTCGATCACGAGTTTCAGGATCTCACGGATCTGTTCCATATATGGTGTGTAGTCGACCGCAGGGTCACCCGCATAGCGGTCGATCAGCGTCATATGCCCCAGCACATCGTAGTCTTTGTATACCTGCAGGCATTCATAAATGTAGACATAGTAATCTTCCGTCAGCGCTTCACGGTCCGCATGCGCAAAATCATAGTTGTACAGATCGCCGCAGCGCATGCAGTGGAAGGAGCCGATCAGGAAATCGTAGTCGTGGGCGTGCACTGCACGGGATGCTTCTTCAAACTGTCCCTGCATGATCCCGATTTCCATCCCCTTGGCAATGTCGATCCTGTCTTTGTAACGTTCCTGGTGTTCCAGGACAGCGGGATAGTAGTTTTCTTCATCAAGAATAAACGGGAACAGAGGATCCGGATACCCCGGGTCATAGTGGTCGGTAATGGCAAGGTGTTTGATGCCGAGGCTGACCGCTTTTTCGACCATTTCGGTCATGGGGGTATCGCTGTCATCCGAAAAATCTGTATGTGTGTGGTAATCGTAGAGCAGCATGGGGTTCCTTTCTCTCATTAAACAGAGCGTATTATACCATTTTCAAAGGAAATGATAAAGGGAATCGGTGCCATGGTTTCCCTCTTTGTTCTAAATGGGTATTTTTGGAAGTTACAATTGACATATATTTACATCCGATGTAGACTCGTTTTGCGAGCAGGAAAAATATGGTAATCAAGTGATGAAACCGGTACGGAAAATGTTTAAGGAGAAAGAAAATGAAAAGAATACAACAGTATTGCCAACGGATGGCGGGCGTTCTTTCGGAAGAAGGCGGCATGGAAATGGTGCAGGTCGCGATCCTCGTCGCCATCGCCATCGTACTTGGGCTGATCTTTAAAACGGAGATCACCGCGTTTGTCAACCGAACGTTCGAGGCGCTCAATAATGGCTTCTAAAAGAGCGCTAAGGCGGCGCCGGCAAAAGCAGGTGCTGCGGCACGGGATTAGAAAACTGAAAGAAAAGAAGGGCAGCACGATGGTGGAGGCGGCGATGGTGTTTCCGGTCGTGATCCTGGCATTGACTGTCATGATCTACGGCATGCTCTATCTGTTTGATGAAACAGCCGCAGCATCTGCCGTCCGGCGCGCTGTGATCCGCGAAGCCGGGCGAAAAGCCGGAACGGTGACTCTGTACAACGAAGGATCCACCGGGGTCCCGGTCACAACTGCTGTTTACGGCATCCGCCCGTGCTCAGCCGGTGAAAAGACGGCGGTCATGAAGAGCCGGATGCCGGGCGTTGCCGGCCGCCGCAGGACTTTATCGGCTCACCAGTATATCTGCAACGAGAAGACGGAGATCCGTCTGTGGGATCTGTTTCAATAAGGAGGTCTTTATGGCAGCGCTGCGGCGCGCGGTCCGCGCGGTACGAAACGAAAAAGGCAGTTCCATGATCTTTCTCCTGCTGGTTCTTGCGGGGATGGTCTCTTTGGCATCCGTGTATATTTACGGCGCCGGATTGATAACGGACCGCAGTTATACGGAAAGCGTTCTGCATCTGGCAGGCAGGTCCGTTCTGACGGAGTATGACACGGCCCTGAAAGAAGAGTATGGGATCGTCGCGTACCGCGGCAGCAGCCGGGATGCGCAGGAGGCTGCAACGATGTACGCAGCCGCTTCCTTTATGGAGAACGACAGGATCCGGTGGAGCGGACTGACGGTCGATCTGTCCGCATACTGTCTCCTGGATACAGCGCTGTTCCGGCGGGAAGCGGTCAGCTACACCAAATACGCACTGGCCCGCGGGCTGCTCGAAGACAGCACATTCGGACTGGGGGATGAAACCCCGCTCGATCTTGAAGGGGACCGGATCCTGCGCAGCAGCCGGGTGATCCGCGCGCTGCCTTCGGGCGGTGCTGCCAGCGGCAGTCTCTGGGAGACGGTCAAACAGGCGTTTTCCGGCGGTTTGACGGAGATCTTTTCACGAGGGACAGACAACTATCTGTTCGATCTGTATATTATGCGGGAGTTCCGGAACGCGCAGGATCAGGACGTTGGCAGGGAGACATTTTTCCGGTATGAGGCGGAGTATATCCTGGAAGGCGGCATGTCCGACCGGGAGAACCGGGAAGCGTTCCGGCGGGAGCTCGTGCTGCTGCGCAATGCGGCGAACCTGATTTTCCTTGTCAGCGATCCGCAGAAGATGGAAGAACTCTCTGCCGCAGCGCTTCTCATTGCGCCGGGACCTGGTGCGCTTTTGGTAGAGATGATGCTTGCGGAGGCATGGGCGCTTGCGGAGGCGGAGAACGATGTGCGCATTCTGGAGCATGGGAAAAAGCTGCCGTTTTATAAGACCGCCGATACCTGGGCGACAGATTTGCAATCCGTCATCGACGGAGCGGAGGAAGGGTATATCGATACGAGTGTCAGTACCGGCCTCGGATATCGCGACTACCTGCAGGTCTTTTTGTTTTTCATGGACGGAACGGTCAAGACGCTGCGGGTGATGGATCTTATCCAGATCAATATGCAGGGATTGCACGATGCATCCTTTCTGATCCGGGATCATTATCTGGGCTTCGACATGCATGTGACCGTCCGCGGGAAGGAGTACGATTATGCGCACACGTATTAGAAGCGAGGACGGCAGTTATACCGTGGAGGCGGCGATCGTCCTGCCGCTGTTCATTCTGGGCGTGATGACCATCGCGTTTCTGATCCGGATCATAGGTATCGAAGGTGCGGTCATGCAGATCACGGCGGATGAGACAGCAAAGCTCGCGCTGGACAGTTATGCGGTGCGCACCGGAGCACTCTTTGAGCCCGCTCTGGAATCGCGGATCTATGAGGAATGCGGCGATGTCGGGCGTACCGATGTCAGGAACTTAAGGTATCTGACCACACGCGGCGGGATCGACGGGATCATCTCCTGCACGGTCGTGACGGATGTGGATCTGCCGCTGCCGTTCCCGCTTGCGAAGAGGCCGCGGATCACGACCGGTATCGTGGCGCGCGCGTGGATCGGCAAAGACTGTCTGACGGACCCGATGCCGTTCGAAGAAATGGAAACGGACGGCGGCAGTGTGACAGTATGGGTCTTCCCGCAGCGCGGAGAACGCTACCATACGGAGTCCTGTCTGTTTGTCGCGAATGAGCCGCGCGAGGTCGTTCTGACACAGGAGGTCAAACGGCACTATACCCCCTGTACGATCTGCGATTCGGAAAACCTTCCTTACGGGAGTCTCGTATATTGCTATCCGGCGTACGGGGAAGTCTATCACCGCGGCACGTGCAGCCAGGTGGACAAATACGTCGTGCCGATGGATCTGGAAGACGCGGAAAGCCGCGGTTATACGCCCTGCAGCAAGTGCGGGGGGATATGAGAAAGGAGAGACTAATGACACTGAATCTGAGAGAATCCGGTTATCGTGTGGAGATACCGGCAGGCAGGATCGCTCCGTTTGAGGAAAAGATCCTGGCTTCCGGACTCTGCGATTTCGCGCTCGACATGACCTTTACGCATGTCCGTGGCACCACACGTGCCGGGTACGATTGCGCGGGCTACGTCGCGGTGCGCGAGCTCGATCTTACGCAGCCGCAGAAGGTCTTTGAAGTACTTGAGAAGACCCTTCTGACGATGACGCACGCCGGAGAGTTCTTTATCGACCGGGACAAGGTCCTTTTAAATGTGGATACGGTGTTTTATAATAGACGGTGCAAAGACATCCGGATCGCCTATTACCCCCGTGAAGAGGGAGTGGAGATCCGGGAAAGTATAGACGGTTATGTCAAAGAACTGGCTTCCCTGACAGGGGAAAAAGGCAAAGCGCTCCTTGAACGGACGCTGCTGCTGTTCTCGCGGAACAACTGCGATCTGCCGCAGATGATCACCGTTGTCGGAGAGATCCGCCGGGCAGTTGCCACGCAGGCGCGGACAGCGCCGCCGGCCAGAGCTGTCTGATCTGCCGGTATCGTTTGAAAGGTATTGTATGAGTAAAAAAGAAAACAAACGGGAAGTGATCCTGTCCCCGCATTCGGGGTTCTGTTTCGGTGTCAAACGCGCCATCAACATCGCGGAGCAGACGAAGGGGGACCGGGTCTTCACCTGCGGCCCCCTGATCCACAATAAGCGTGTCACGGAAGACCTGCGCAGCCGTGGAATCGGGCAGGTGTCCAGACTGGCGGAAGCGCCTGAAGGAGCAACGATCATCATCCGTTCCCACGGGGAATCCAAGGCTTTTTATGATGACGCGGCCGCTTACGGACTCAAACTGGTCGATGCGACTTGTCCGTTCGTGAGCCGGATCCACGATCTCGTCTCAGCAGCCAGCGCCAAGGGTATGCCGGTCCTGATCGTGGGCAGCCCCGATCATCCGGAGGTGACAGCGACGAAAGGATGGGCGGGGAAGTACGCGTATGTTGCGGCATCCGGAGAGGAAGCCTGCGCGATCATTGACGGTCTGACGGAAGAGGAACTGGCCTGTGTCCGGAAACAGCATCTGTTCGTCGTCGCCCAGACGACGATCCGCAAAGAGGTCTTTGAGGAAGTTCTTTCTGTGCTTGCGGACAGGGAGATCCCCTGCGAGGTGCAGAACACCATCTGCAATGCAACAGCGGAAAGGCAGCAGGGATGCCGTGAGACGGCTTCCAAAGTGGACGCGATGATCGTCATCGGCGACCAGAAGAGCTCGAACAGCCGGAAACTTTACGAAATCGCGAAAACCAACTGTGAAAACACCTATTTTATCGAAAAAGTCGATGATTTATCATTGAAACTGTTTGACAGTTTTAGTAGAATAGGAATAGCGGCGGGCGCATCGACGCCCGAAATCGCAATACAGGAGGTTTTTCAAAACATGAGTGAAAAGACACTTGAACAAGAAATGTCGATGCAGGACTTTATGGACGAAATCGACAAGCAGCTGAGACTTCCCAGAAGTGGTGAACTGGTGGACGGCAAGGTCCTCGAAGTTCGTGACAAGGAAGTCATCGTCAACCTGAACGTCAAGAAGGACGGGGTTATTCCGATCACCGAGATCAATCTCGAAGAAGGAAAAACACTTGCCGACATGTTCCACGAAGGTGACGACATCCAGGCCAAGGTCCTCAAGAATGACGACGGCGACGGTAACATCCTTCTCTCCAGAAAGAAACTGGAAGTCGGCGTCCACTGGCAGGAGATCAACCAGGCTCTGGAAGACAAGTCGGTCATCGAAGTCGAGGTTGTCCGTCAGGTCAACGGTGGCGTCATTGCCGCGTACAAAGAAGTGTCCGGCTTTATTCCGCTGTCGCAGCTGTCTGACAGATACGTGGAAGACAGTTCCGAGTTCCTCGGCCAGACTCTGCAGGTCAAGGTATCCAGAGTCGATCCGAGAAGAGGCAAGGCCGTCTTCTCGCACAAGGCTTTCCTGAACGAGGAACGCCAGAAGGCGATGAAGGAGATCTGGGAGAAGATCCAGGTCGGCGACATCGTGGAAGGCACAGTCATGCGTTTCACCGATTACGGTGCGTTTGTTGATATCGGCGGTATCGACGGTCTGCTGCACATCAGCGAGATTTCCTGGGGCAAGCTCAAGCACCCGCAGGAAGTTCTCTCCGTCGGCCAGAAGATCAAGGTCAAGGTCCTCAGCATGAGCGCCGAAAAAGGCAAGATCAGCCTAGGTCTCAAGCAGACGGTTCCGGAACCCTGGTCCGTCATCGACGAGAATTACGCTGTCGGCGACATCGTCGAAGGCAAGGTCGTTCAGATCAAGGAATACGGCTGCTTCGTAGAACTCGAGCCCGGCCTCGACGGTCTGGTCCATATCTCGGAAGTGAGCCACAAGCGTGTTGCCAATATCAATGACGAACTGTCCGTCGGCGAGAAGGTCAACACCAAGATCCTCGAGATCGACAAGGAAAGAAGACGTATCAGCCTGTCCATCAAAGAGACCATGGACGCGGAGGAAGAAGAAGCGATGAAGGCTGCCAAGGCTGCCGCTAAGGAAGCGGAAGCTGCGCCGGCTGAAGAAGCACCCGCAGAAGAGGCTCCCGTTGAGGAAGCTGCTCCCGAAGAAGCGCCGGCTGAAGAGCCCGCTGCTGAGGAAGCACCGGCTGAAGAAGAATAGGATTCTTCCGGCAATGCATAAAGAACCCCCCATCCTGTGATGGGGGGTTGTTTTATTGATCTGTTCTGCTATGACCGGACGGCTCAGTACATCTTTGTCATGTCGATCATCTCCATGGCGTTCTGCAGTGTCAGGTCGGAGATGTTCAGACC
>JAWRJC010000093.1:0-20460 GCA_040307715.1 Clostridiales bacterium
ACAGATAGTTGGCGGTCTGATATGAAAACCGATCCGCCGGCCCAAAACCGGCGGATTGTCTTTTATGGAATCGCTCAGCCCGCATCTGCGGGCGCAGGAAAGGAATCCCATGGCAAACGAAACAGCAAAAGCAAACGAGACCATCCTGGTCCTCGACTTCGGCGGCCAGTACAACCAGCTGATCGCCCGCCGCGTGCGCGAATGCCGCGTCTACGCGGAGGTGCATCCGTACACCCTGCCGGTCGAGGAGATCCGCGAGATGGCGCCGAAGGGCATCATCTTCACGGGCGGCCCGAACAGCGTATTCGGGGAGAGCGCGCTGGCATACGATCCGGCGCTCTTTGAACTCGGCGTGCCGATCCTGGGCATCTGCTACGGCGCGCAGCTCATGGCGCACGCGCTCGGCGGCGTTGTCGAAACGGCGGAGACCAGCGAGTACGGCAAGACGGAAGTCATCATCAAGGACGGATACTACGGGGCAGGCTGGTCTGCTGACAGCAGTCTTCTTTACAAGGATGTGCCCAAACGTTCGACCGTCTGGATGAGCCACACCGACCGGATCAAGCAGGTGCCGGAAGGCTTTGTCGTGACGGCGGAGACTGCGGATTGCCCGGTCGCGTCGATGGAGGATCCTTCGCGCGGCTTCTATGCGGTCCAGTTCCACCCGGAGGTCATGCACAGCCAGTACGGCAAGCACATGCTGCGCTCGTTCGTCATGGATGTCTGCAAGTGTGCCGGCGACTGGGAGATGGGATCGTTCGTCGAACGGTCCATCGCGCAGATCCGGGAGAAGGTCGGTGACGGCAAGGTGCTGTGTGCGTTGTCCGGCGGCGTCGACAGTTCGGTCGCGGCGGTCCTGCTCAGCAAGGCGGTCGGCAAGCAGCTGACCTGTGTGTTCGTCGATCAGGGCCTGCTCAGAAAGGACGAGGGCGACCAGGTCGAGGCAGTCTTTGGTCCCGACGGTCCGTACGACCTCAACTTCGTGCGCGCCAACGTGCAGGAGCGATTCTACGAAAAACTGGCCGGCGTCGAAGAGCCGGAGCAAAAGAGAAAGATCATCGGCGAGGAGTTCATCCGCGTCTTTGAAGAAGAAGCGAAAAAGATCGGTGCGGTCGACTTCCTGGTGCAGGGGACGATCTATCCGGACGTCATCGAGAGCGGTCTCGGCGACAGTGCGGTGATCAAGTCCCACCACAACGTCGGCGGTTTGCCGGACCATGTGGACTTCAAGGAGATCATCGAACCGCTGCGCATGCTGTTCAAGGACGAAGTCCGTGCGGCGGGGCTGGAACTCGGCATCCCCGAGAACCTGGTCTTCCGTCAGCCGTTCCCCGGCCCCGGTCTTGCGATCCGCATCATCGGGGAGGTCACCGAGGAGAAGGTGAAGATGGTCCAGGAAGCAGATGCGATCTTCCGGGAAGAGGTCGAGAACTATCAGGACGGCAGGTTCGCGAAAACGCTCGGGCAGTACTTCGCGGCGCTGACCAACATGCGTTCCGTCGGTGTTATGGGCGACTTCCGGACATACGACTACGCCGTGGCGCTCCGCGCGGTCATGACCAGCGACTTCATGACGGCCGAAGCGGCACAGATCCCGTGGGATCTGCTCATGCGGATCACCACGCGCATCGTCAACGAAGTGCCGCATGTCAGCCGCGTCATGTACGACTGCACGACCAAACCGCCGGCGACGATCGAGATGGAATAGCAACGGAACAGCTTTCCGATAGCTGAAAAGAGTATTTGACAACTCCGACGACAAATAATAAGAGGCATTTAAGAACGGAGATCTTTATGGAAGCAGAACCAACAATACAGCAGAAAAAGCCGCGCATTGTATGGATCGATATCATGCGCGGCTTCTTGATGTTCTGGGTCATCTTCGGGCACATCACCGAGGATAAGGCGCAGTTTGTCTATATCTATTCCTTCCACATGCCGGCTTACTTTTTCCTGACCGGCATCACGTTGGCGTTCAAAAAAGACCAGCGGTTCGGGGCTTTCCTCGCGGATAAGTTCCTTGGTCTGATGGTGCCATACTTTATCCTCAACTTCTACGCGGCGCCGTTCCGGGAATGGCTGGAGTCCGTGGGGGAAGCGAACTCGCAGAGGTTTACGGATCTGCTGTTCGGCATCCTGTACGCCAATGCGGACAGCGGCTACAAGATGGCATCCAATACGCTGTGGTTCATCCCGTGCCTGTTCCTGGCATCGCTTTTGTTTGACTGCATCAAAAGACTGTGCAGCGGCGATCTGCGGATGATGACCGCCTTCACAGCTGCGCTGGTCTTTGCGTGCCGGGTGGCCAACCTGAATAACGGCGGGGGCGGTCCGTCCCATTACCGCGGAGCGATCTTCTCGGTCGTTTTTGTGCTGGCAGGGTATTTGTTCTCGCAGCACAGGATGGACATCGAGACGGCTGTCGGCCGTCATAAAGGAATCGCAGCAGCTGCCGTTCCGGCACTTCTGGTCATCGGCTGGCATCTCAGCGTGCGCAACGGTTACGTCAGCATCATCCACAACGAATACAAGTCGCTGCTGCTGTTCTATGCATCCGCGCTGATTACGACCGCAGCACTTGCTATTTTCCTGATGCTTGTGACGAAGAACAGCGCGATTCTCCGGATCTGCCGGCCGGTCGACTTCATCGGCAGAAAAACGCTTCCGTATATCGCCTTCCAGGTACCGTTCATGAAACTGATGTGGCACTACATGCCCGCGACGTTCGGGACAAAAGCCATGCCCTGGCTGCTGATCCAGACGGTCCTTCTGTACGCCGGCATGATGCCGTTCGCATGGGCGGTGGATAAGATCGTTCCAAGGAAGAAAAGCTATCGTGCACTTCATGCGCCTTTGCAGAAAGCCGGAGAGAGAGATATACAGAAAGAGCAGAAGTTACAATTGCTTTTTAATGAAAGGAAAACGAGATGAAAAAACTAGCAGTCCTGATCGTGGCTCTTGCCATGGTGTTCTCGCTGACGGCGTGCGGCGGCGGAGATGCCGGCAGTACAGCTGCGGGCAGCACCGCAGAGGGCGATTCCGCGGCAACAGAGGACATCTATCTCACACTCGTCAATAAGACCCATCCGCTGCCGGAGAACTGGGAAGACAACATTGAACTGCTCGAGATGAAGCCCGTCAGGAACTCAGAAAGGTCACCGTTTCCGACTACGTCAACCTGAACGAACTGGACATCAAACAGTTCCAGGATGAAGGCTGGGATCCGGTCGAGCTGTATCACTGAGGGTGCGGGCCGGCATTGACAATCAAAAAGACACTGCTTTTCCGGAAGGAAAGCGGTGTCTTTTTTCATACGTTTTGCGTCGCTCTGCAGCAATCAGGAATCGCCCTGCAGCGGGCAGCGGTTACTGCTTCAGCATCCGGACTGCATTCTTAAGGAATCCAAGATACAGGATATAGCCGAGGACTGCGGCTGCGGCGGAAACGAGCGCCAGAATGCCGGTCAGCTGATCCGACAGGGAGAGATGGAAGACGCCCGGCAGGGTGCTCGCGATGAGCGAGCACAGTAAGCTGATCAGGATGACCGCGCTGAGGCGGTGTCCTTTGTCGATCATCCGCTGATCGTTCAGAAGCTCGGCCAGCCGGATGATGCTGGCGATGACAAAGGCGATCACGAGGAAGTTGAAGAGCCCGGTCAGATCTGTGAGCAGACCGCCGATCGTGGTCTTGCCGTTCATCGTGAGCGCTTCGCCGGCGGCGGCACTGGCGATGGCCAGGACCGCCATGATGAATGCGTAGTGCATGCCGTGTTCGTCCTTGCCGCCCTGGTGGAGACCGATCAGATTGATGATCATCGCAACGAATCCCGCGATGCCGGAGACGAGCAGCAGCGCCCCGCCGCCGAGGAACGTCCCTGTGACAGCATCTTCGGAGATCGTGCCTTCCCCGTTCAAACCGACGAGCGCGAGGACGGCGCCGAACAGTGTCAGGACGGCTGTCAGCAGGGTCAGGATCTCTGCAACAAATACTTTTTTCACGCCCGACTGGGCATTCGGATAACGCATAGTAATAATCCCTTTCGTCATAGAAGGTCCACAGTTACGGTTTGTTGTTCGATAACCAGTATAGAGAACGGCGGATTTCCTGTCAAACAGGCGCGGAAAACCATCTTATCATAGACAACAGGCAGGAAAAACGAGTAAAATTATACTTGGGACAAAATATACTCTGTAACAAACCAGCAGGCGGTTATCAGACCATGAAGAAAACACATTACGTCATTATAGGAATCGCTCTTTTGGCCCTGTGCGTGGCTGTTATTTCCGTGACCGGAAAGACCGCCGTCGCGCAGATTCCTTTCTACGGAGAGCAGCCGGCGTCCCTCGATGAGCTCACCATTCAGGTCGACCCGGAGGAGGGCATCATTTCGCTCGAAGACGTCTCTCTGGAGGACGGGGTGATCACGCTGAAGGTGCGCGGCGAAGGCCGCGGGGATGCCTTTGTGGAAATCCTGACCGGCGACGGGACGGGCGTTTCAAAAGTATTCTACGTGCACCGCGGCGGCATCGTCACCAAAGACAGTTATTTCGGTGCCTGCCGGGGCGGGATCATCATCCCTGCCGCAGCGCTGCTATATCTGCTCCTGCTGTTCTTCGGCATCCTGCGCAAATACCGCGGCGGGCTCCGGGAGAGTATGTATCAGTACAGAAACGTGCTGTATCTGGGCCTCCTGATCTTTCTGGGATTCTGGATTCTGCAGTCCGTGATGAATGTGATCCGGTTCAACAGCATCGGGGAAACGGTGCACTCGATCACCGCGGCGGCGCGTCTTCTGACGCTACTGTCGCTGCCAATCGCACTGCTTGTATCGATCATGGTCACAGCGAGCAACGTGAACCTGATGCGGCATGAAGGCCGGAACTGGCGCAACATGCTCGGCGCGATCCTGGGCATCTTCTTCTGCGTATGCCTGATTTTCCCGGAGGTGATGGAATACTATCTGCAGTGGCACGCGACGTCGATCGACGTGCACAACATGGGCGGCGCCGCCCTTTATGTCACGACCTTCATCGAGCACGCCATCCATATGACGACCGCTTACCTCGAATGCATTCTGATCGCCACCATCATACTCAGCGTCAAGGCGGCCAGACACATGCCCGCCTTTGACAAAGACTATATCCTCATCCTGGGGTGCCAGATCGGCAAAGACGGCTCCCTGACAAAACTGCTGCAGGGGCGTACCGACCGCGCTGTCGAGTTCGCAGCGATGCAGAAGGAGAAGACCGGCAAAGACCTCGTCTTCGTGCCGTCCGGCGGGCAGGGGTCCGACGAGATCATGGCCGAAGCGGCGGCGGTCCGCAATTATCTGCTCGCGCAGGGGATCCCGGAGGAGCAGATCCTGGCCGAAGACCGGTCGGTCAATACCTATGAAAACTTCCGCAATTCCATGGCGCTGATCCGTGAGAAGGAAGGAGCCGCGCAGGCGGAATCGCAGGCGGGTCCGGCGGAATCGCCGAGGATCGCCTTTTCGACGACCAACTACCATGTCTTCCGCTCCGGCATGTTCGCTTTTGCGCAGGGCATCGCGGCGGAGGGCATCGGCAGTCCGACCAAGCGGTACTTTTGGATCAACGCGTTTGTCCGCGAGTTCATTGCGGCGCTGGTATCGGAAAAGAAGAAACACATTATCATCATCGCTTTGCTGGTGCTGTTGGTGGCACTGATGATCATCCCGCTGTACATGGATTTTGCCATGTAGTCATTCAAACCACGGAGTGATCCCGGCAGAATCAAACTCGTATGAGAGAGCAGACCATGAGTGAAAAGAAGGCCCTGCAGTTTCATATGAACCAGGATGGATACGGCTGTACCGCCGCGATCCTCACCGCTGTGCCGATCGAGGAGGACAGCGTCCGGCATCTGTTTGCCGGATGGGAACCCGTTAAGGTGCCCGGCGATCCGCAGCGGTATGAAGCGGCCTGCTACGAAGCGGGCGGCGGGCAGCAGACGGTCGTCACCGCCCGGCAGCCGTACATGGGCATGTCGGCTGCATCGATGCTGGCGGCAAAAATGATCTACACCTTCCGGCCGAAATATCTGATCATGTGCGGCATCGCCGCGGGGATCGGTGAGGAATCCGCCCAGCTGTACGGGGACGTGCTGGTGCCGGATATGATCTGGGATTACTCGACCGGCAAATTTGTCGGCAAAGATGAATCGGAGATCGCGTTCGGCTCCATCGGTTTTCAGCCCCGCCCCGTATCGGTCCACATCGATCCGGGGATCCTGGCGACCGTGATGGGAACCGTCGGGAGAGAGGACAATGAATTCCATGTGCATGTCGGTCCGATGGCCTGCGGGACATCCGTTGTCGCCAACCGCGAGATCGTGGACAAGCGCATCCACGCGCTGTTCCCGCACACTGTAGGCCTGGACATGGAGTCTTACAGCATCTACTACGCGGCTGAGCACTGCGCAGAGCCGCGGCCCAAGGCGCTGGTCGTCAAGAGCATCTGCGACTATGCGGACAGCGAAAAGTCCGACCAGTATCAGAAATTCGCCGCATATACCAGCAGCGGATATGTAAAGTATCTGCTGGAGAACTATTTGTTTTAAGGAGCGGAGTACCATGCGCGCGGAACCGCCGGCAGACTGCCGCACCAGATACCCCGTTGTGCTCGTGCACGGGATCGGTTACACAGATGAAGAAAACCCGCATTACTGGGGACACGTACCGGACGCGCTGCGCCGCTGCGGCGCCGATGTCTATTTCGGTGAGCAGGACAGCTATTCGTCCGTAACAGTCAACGCGCAGCAGCTCAAGGACCGGATCCTGCAGATCCTGCAGGAGACCGGCGCAGAGAAGGTCAATCTCATCGCCCATTCCAAGGGCGGGATCGATGCCAGATATATGATCAGCAGCCTCGGCATGGAGGACCGGATCGCGTCCCTGACGACGGTGGCGACGCCGCACCGCGGGCTCGGGGCGATCGACACGCTGAAAGAAAAAGCCCCGGCTGTGCTCCGGCAGTTTTACGGGCTCTTCGCGGTGATGGTGCGCTCGGACGGCGGAGGCAAGCCGGAAACGCTGGACATCTTCGACCAGTTCAGCGAAGACTATATGATGGTCTTCAACGAAATGGTGCCGGACGCACCCGGCGTTTACTACCAGAGCTGGGCCTGCGATATGAAAAAGCGCAGCACCGATCCCCCGCTGGGCATCTTCCACGATGTGATCGAGAAAATGCAGGGGGCAAATGACGGTTTCGTACCGGTCACCTCCGCTGCCTGGGGAGCGTTCCGCGGTGTCTGCATCGGGGCGGACGGGGAGGGGATCTCCCACCCGATGGCCTGCGGAGGCCGTGCGAAATGGATGGAAAAGAAGGGCCGGGAGGATCTTTCTTCCTGGTATGTGGATATGGTCAGTGAGCTCCGGCAGATGGGGTTCTGACAGAAGGAAGCACCTTATGACTTTTGGAATCGCAATTGGCATACTCCTATTTTTGCATATTCCGGTGCTCATCGTCTTCGGTTTGTTTCTGCTCAGTTATCACCGGGAGCCAAGGCGTCTCAGGTGCGGGGTACTGCTCGCGCTGAGCGGGATCCTGCTGGGTCTGACGCTCATAACCGAGGTCATTTTTTTGAATATGATATTGCCGGATGCGGCTGTCACGCGGTTCATATACCGTCTCATGATGGTCGTGCTGCCGGCTCTGGGAGTGCTCCCTCTGCTGCTGATCCTGGCCACGATGGGCGCCGGCATCAGCAATCTGGTGCAGAACGGCCTGCACCAGCGCAATACATTCTCGTTGTTCTTTTCGCTGGCGGTGCTCGCGTATATGGTCCTGTGGCCGCTCGTCAAGGGGCTGCGTACGGATAGCTTTTCCTCGCTGCTGTATGTGTACATCTCGATGATCTTTACTTATACGATCCTCCTGAAAACGATCCTGACGCTGACCAGCGAGATCAACCTCCGGCACCGCAAAGGACCGAAAGGGCTTTCCTACGTGGTGGTCCTCGGACGCCCGCTCAAGAGAGAAAAGCTTGTTGAGATGGTGCATGGCCGCGTGGACAAGGGGATCGAGATCTACTGCATGAATGAGGGATCCAGACTGGTCATGAGCGGCGGCTATGAAGCGGACGGAATGGTGACCTGCGATGCAATGGCAGCCTATGCGAAAGAACAGGGGGTGCCGGAAGAGGACATTCTGATCGAGCGGAACGGCAGCAGCACCGAGTCGATGGTGCTCGAGAGTTATGCGCTGCTGTGTGAAGACTACGAAAAGCGGCAGCTGCAGGAACCGCCGTCATTGCGTGAGGCGCTCCCCGCAATACCGAAATTCGCTGTGGTGAGCAGTGCCTATCACGTGCTGCGCGCGTTGCTGCTGGCGCGCCGGCAGGGGATCGCCTGCATCGGGTACGGGGCGAGGACGTCTCTTGTCATCAGTATGAATGCATTCGTACGGGAATATCTTCTGTACCTGAAGATCACAAAAAAAGCGCAGCTGATCCTACTGGTGGTCTTCACCGTCATCTTTTGGACAGTGGGTCTGCTGCTGCAGCATTATCTCGCACTGAGTCCGCAGATCATGGAGACGGGGCAGCAGTTCGCCGGCCGGTGGCTTGGCTGACAGGTAGGAGTTTTTATGAGATTAGCTATCATTCTGATCATTTACATAGCGATCTGTGCAGCGGCGCTTGCGAACCTGTACGGGCCGCTCAAGAGGGCACTCTGTCCGGAAAAGAAGGCTGCTTTCAGCGGCGCGGCAGGCCCGTCACGGCAAAAAAAGTGGCCGGTGCGGCTGGTCCTGGGAGTCCTGACCGTACTGCTTTCGTTCCCGGCGATCGGTGCGATGCTGCCGGACGGTCCCGCGGGGTACTTTTTCCAGCGCTGGGGGAACGTATTCATCGGGTATCTGCTGTACTTTTCCGTACCGTTGCTCCTGATCTGGATGGTCCTTCTGGTCGTGCGCTTCGTGTACAGACGCCGGAAGCGCGAGAAATGGCGGCCGAGAAGGTTCCACTCGGCGGCGCTCATCGCCGTGCTGCTCATCGGGACCGTGATCATCAACCTCTGCGGTGCACAGACAGCGCAGAACGTGCGGGTGACCTCCTACGAGATCCCCAAGGAGCAGCTGGGGCAGACGGAACCGCTGCGGATCGTTCTCATCGCCGATCTGCATATCGGCGTCAATTCCAACATCGGACTCTATGAGGATATGGTGGACCGCATCAACGAACAGGATCCGGATCTGGTGCTCGTGGCAGGCGATCTCTTCACGAGCGCCTTCGGCGCGATGGAGGAACCGGACGCTTACGCGGCGGTGATGCGGAAGATCGATGCGACCTACGGGACATATGTGGTCTACGGCAATCACGATGTCGATGAACCGCTCTTCGGCGGATTCACATACAACAAAGCGGAAGACGCGATCCGCAATCCGGGCATAGTGCCCTGGATTTCCGCCTGCGGCTGGAAGCTCCTGACGGATGAGACCGTGACCCTGCCTGAACTGAACGGGCTGGTCCTCGCCGGCCGGCGCGATGAGAAGCGGCCGGGCGATGGGGTAAAGGAGCGCAAGAGCCTTGAGGAACTGCTTGCGGAGACCGATCCGGAAGCACCGATCCTGCTGCTCGAACACGAACCGGTCGAGCTCGGGGAACTGCAGGACTACGGGATCGATCTGACAGTCTGCGGGCACACCCACGACGGGCAGATCTTCCCGGGCAATGTCTGGGGCAGGATCCACGACCCGCAGTCCTACGGATTCAAAAACTGGGGCAGCTGCACGGTGGTCGTCACGTCGGGTGTCGGCTTCTACGGTCCGCCGATCCGTGTAGGGACCATCAGTGAGATCGTCGTCATCGATGCGAAGTAATGATAAACCGTTACAGTAAAACCAGGGAGGTTGCCATGACTACAGCAAAGGAGAGACCGACAGGGACCCGCAAAGAATGGAAAGCTGCCGGCAGAGCGATGCTGAAGAGGAATTACATCCTGATCGTGATGCTCTGTCTGATCTCGATCTACTTCACCGGTGAATTCGGGTATATCCAGTCTCAGGCGGAGAACCTCAATGCCGTGATCACCAAACAGGAGATCCCGCTCGGCGGCATCACGTTCAAGCTGGATGCAGGCGGCGAGACGCGCGGCGAAGTTCTGGAGGATATCATCAACGAGGATGCAGATGCCGGGGAAGCCAAGGCGGACGAGCAGATGCAGGAATACAAAGAGCAGGGAGTCAAGAAGGAGATCGGCGGCCGGCAGAACGGGATTTTCGCAGTGTTCGCCAACCAATTCTCTTCCGGTCATATGTATATCCAGATCTACCGCAGCCTGAACTCGATCATCCATTCCGAGCGGGTGCTCTCCGTGCTCTTCATGATCTGGAACATCCTCTTCGGTCTGTTCATCTGGGTGTTCATCAAGAACATGTACCGCGGCGCGATGCGGCGCATGCTGCTCGAAGCCCGGATGTATCCGACCGTCCCGGCAGGACATCTGCTGCATTTCAAGTTGGTCAAATGCTGGAAGCGGGCCTCCATCACACTGTCCCTGCAGGCAGTTTTCCAGGCGCTGTGGGATATCACGATCATCGGCGGGATCATCAAGCATTACTCCTATATGCTGGTCCCCTATATCGTGGCGGAAAACCCGTACATCAAACCGCTGGAGGCGATCACCCTGTCGCGCCGCATGATGAACGGCTATAAATGGGAAGCCTGCAAATTCGAATTGTCTTTCCTTGGATGGCATATTCTCAGCGCGTTTACCTTCGGTATTGTCGACGCGGTCTACGGCATTCCCTATGAAGTATGCGCGACGACAGAATACTACGCCAAACGGCGCCGGATGGCGATCGAAGATGGTGTGGAAGGCGTTGAACAGCTGAACGACACCTACCTCTACGAACTGGACGATGAGCAGCATCTCCGCAAGGTCTACAGCGACATCGAGGAGCAGAAGCATTTCATCGATACCCACCGCATCGAACTGTACGGAGCCAAGCTTTTCTTCGCGAAGAATTTCGGCCTGTGGATCGGCAGCACAGAGGACAAAAAACAGTACGACGCAGTGGATAACGTCCGCCAGCAGATCGTCGAGGACCGCGCGGTCATCAAGCACAAGATCTATCCGCAGCGCCTCAATCCCCGCTGGTTTGACGACAACAACCGGGTCGTCCGCGGGACGCGGTTCCTGCGGAGCTATACGATCTGGTCGGTCATCATGGTGTTCTTCATCTTCTCGTTCATCGGCTGGGGATATGAGGTCGGCATCCATCTCGTGCAGGACGGCGTGTTCGTCAACCGCGGCGCGTTCCACGGTCCGTGGCTGCCGATCTACGGCGGCGGCGTCGCGATGATCCTGGTGCTGCTCGCGCGGTTCCGCCCGAAAATCCATCTGGAGATCCTTTCGATCATCATTCTCTGCGGCGTCGTCGAGTTTTTCACATCCTACTTCATCGAAATGACGTCAGGGCTCCGGTACTGGGATTACACCGGATACTTCCTCAATCTGAACGGCCGCATCTGCGCGGAAGGTCTTACGGTTTTCGCGATCGGCGGTGCAGCGGCGGTCTACCTGATCATACCGGTCCTGGATACAATGCTCTCGAAGATCAACGTGAAGATCCTCGCGCCGATCTGCCTGGTGTTGCTGGGACTGTTCGTCGCGGATGTCATTTACTCGCAGTTCGTGCCGAACACCGGTGACGGCATCACGGATTACAACGATTATAAAGAAGTCGGGACTGTGCCTGCGGAGTACATGGAAGCGCACATTCCGCTCTGTCAGGAGGACCTGCTTCTGGCGGGACCCGGCGGAAGCATAGCGCACTATAATATTGTTTAGACAGATAGCGGTTTATGCTACAATAAAAAGCGGGGGGCTGCAGTCCCCGGCTGCAAATGAACCGGACGGTACCGGAAGGTGCCGGAAAGATAAAAGAAAGAAAGGGAAAATACATGGAGATCATCAAAAGCGCAGAAGACAAAAAACTGACTGTCGAAGTGAAAGGCCGCCTCGATACGACGACCGCACCGGACCTGGATCAGGCACTCAAAGAATCGCTGGAGGGTGTCGAGGAACTGATGCTCGACTTCAGTGAGCTGGAGTACATTTCTTCTGCCGGCTTGCGCGTCCTTCTTGCGACGCAGAAGATCATGCAGGGGCAGGGAAAGATGACGGTCACCGGTGTCAACGACATCGTGATGGAAGTCTTTGAAGTAACAGGTTTTTGCGATATTCTCAACATCGAATAGCAACAAGTGGGGGCTGATATGGAAGAAATCCGCGGACAGGTAACAGAAGACCGGATCGATCTGGTCCTGTCGGGACATATCGATTCGAATAATGCGGCCGCTGTGGAGACTGAGATCTTCACGCTGCTGGGGGATACATCCCCGCGGCCGGTATATATCGATGTGCAGGATCTCAGCTACATTTCGAGCGCCGGGCTCAGGATGATCCTGCGTCTGCGCAAGCGGTATGAGGAGATCACCATTCAAGGCGCAAGTTCGGAGATCTACGAGATCCTGGATATGACGGGATTCACGCAGATGATGACCGTTGAAAAGGCCTACCGGGTCGTTTCGGTCGACGGCTGTGAAGTCATCGGGCGCGGTGCGAACGGAACAGTCTACCGGATCGACAGGGACAACGTTGTCAAAGTCTACAACAATCCGGACGCGTTAGACGAGATCCAGCACGAACGCGAAGTCGCCAGGCTCGCGCTCATTCTCGGCGTGCCGACAGCCATATCTTATGATGTGGTCCGTGTGGGGGAGAGCTACGGCTCTGTCTTCGAACTGCTTGACGCCCAGTCGTTCTCCAAGATCCTGGCGCAGCACCCGGAGAAAATGGACTGGTGTGTCGATGGGTACATAGAGATGCTGAACACGATCCACAAGACGATCGTGCCGAAGGGCAAACTCCCTGACATGCGCGAGACAGCGATCGGCTGGGCGCGCTTTATGCAGGATCATCTGCCGGAAGAAGCAGGCAGAAAGTTGCTGGATCTGATCGAAGCCGTTCCGCAGGATGACCATATGATCCACGGCGATTATCATACGAAAAATCTGGAACTCGTCGGCGACGAGGTCCTTCTCATTGACATGGATACACTGGCGGTCGGACATCCGGTGTTCGAACTCGCCTCGATGTTCAACGCGTATATCGGGTTCTCGGAACTGGATCCTAAGATCATTCTGGATTTCCAGGGGTTTGATCACGAGACGGCGGAGACGTTCTGGCACAAGTCGCTGGCGAAATATCTCGGCACCTCCAATGAAGAGGCGCTGCGCAGCGTCGAGGACAAAGCCCGGGTCGTGGGGTACGCCCGCATGATCCGCCGGTCGATCCGCCGCGGCGGCATGGACTCCGAACAGGGACGCAAAGAGAT
Source organism: Clostridiales bacterium (assembly GCA_040307715.1). GTDB lineage: Bacteria > Bacillota > Clostridia > Peptostreptococcales > Anaerovoracaceae > RUG13615. The sequence continues at coordinate 13,365 of JAWRJC010000093.1, forward strand.
CGAACACTGGACCGGAGAACTCCTCGATCTTCTTGCGCGTACCGACACGCTGCTGTTCACCCGCAACGAGATCGATATCGAAGCGGAACGCGGCAATCTGGATAAAGTGCTCGCTTTCGTGGATGAGCATCTGGAAATGGCGGGCTGCCCGATGAAGGCGCAGATGCAGATCGATCTGGCGGTCGAAGAGATCTTCGTGAACATAGCCAGCTACGCCTACCAGCCCGATAAAGGAAATGCGGTCCTGCGTGTCGAGGTCGCGGAAGATCCGCTGCAGGTGATCCTGACGTTCCTTGACCGCGGCAAGCCGTATGACCCGCTTGCGAAAGAAGATCCGGACATCACGCTGTCTGCGGAGCAGCGCCAGATCGGCGGGCTGGGTATTTTCATGGTCAAGAAGACCATGGATGATGTACAGTACGAGTACAAGGACGGGCAGAACATCCTGACCCTGAAGAAAAATCTGTGATCCGCTGAATACGGCATGAAAGTCGAAAGTTACCATCAGACATATCCCCTGAACGGAACTGGGATCGACCGGCTCTCCGAAGAGATCGACAGCAGACTGGAGCCGCTCGGCATAGAAAGAGAGAATCGCCTCCGCATCCGTCTTTCGATGGAAGAGGCGCTTCTTCGTATGCGCGATCATTTCGGAGAAGGGACAGAAGTGATCCTGACCATCGCCGGCAAACTGGCGCGTCCGTATGTCCAGATCGAACTGGAGGGGGCGATCTTCAATCCGCTCAGCAAGACCGCGGTGGAACTCGAGGACTGGAGCGGGTCCCTTCTGACGGCAGTCGGACTGGCACCGCAGTACAGCTATACCGGCGGCACCAATATCCTGCGCCTGACGTTGCCGCGCCAGGGCATGAATCCGGTGCTGAAGATGTTCATCGCGCTTGTGGCAGGGGCTTTCTGCGGCGTGCTCCTCGCAGCAGCGCTGCCGGCGGGGGTCAGTGACAGCATCGTAGAAGCCGCTTTTGAGCCGCTTTTCGGTGCCTGGTATAATATCCTGACCGTTGCGGCGGGACCGGTCATCTTTTTCATGACGATCACCACGATCATCAATACGGGGAAGATCGCCGAACAGGGCGGTGACTCGCGGCGGATGCTCGGGCGGTATATCTCGATGAGTGTGCTGCTGTCCGTGCTGGCGTTCGCGATGGGCGCGCTGCTGTTCCGCCCGGAAAGCGCAGCGGATGAGATGAGCGCGGCGACGGCCAGAGAACTCCTCAAACAGTTGTTTTCGATCGTGCCGGGCGATGTGTTCTCCCCCATCATTATGGTCAATACGCCGCAGATCCTGCTGATGGCGTTCGTGCTCGGCAATCTGCTCTTTGCAGCCGGAGAACGCGCCGGTGCGCTGAGCAACCTGTGCCGGCAGGTGAATACGATCGGGTTGTATCTGGCGGACTGGATCAGCCGTCTGGTGCCTTATATGATCTTTCTCTTCGTGGTGCTGCAGATCCTGCGCGGAGAAACGGTACTGCTTGCCGGGCTGTGGAAACCGCTGCTCACGGCGTTGCTGCTGGCGCTTTTCATTGCGGCCCTGATCGTGCTGTACGTAGCCAGCCGGATGCGTATTCCGGCGCGGCTGCTGTGGAATAAAGTGCGGCCGGTCTTCCTCAAGACGATCCGCAAAGGATCTTTGGATGCCTCTTTCGGCATGAGCGAGAAGGTCTGCAGCCGGGAACTCGGCATTGAGAAATACTTCGTCACAGTCGGGCTGCCGCACGGACTGGTCCTTTATATGCCGGTGAGCGCGCTCGGAACGCTGGTGTTCACGATCTACATGGCCTCGGTCTATGATGTCCAGGTCACGCCGCTGTGGTATGTGATGGCCCTGCTGCTGGCGACGATGCTGTTCATCGCGACGCCGCCGGTTCCGGGCGCCAATCTGCTGGCATACGCAGCGGTTTTCGTGCAGCTCGGGTTCCCGTCGACAGCGCTGATCGACGCCATGATCTTCGATATCTTTTTCGGGATCTTCGCGGCGGCGGCCAACCAGCTGCTGCTCGAACTCGACATGACGCTGCAGGCGTCCCGGATCGGCCTTCTGGATGAAAGCATCCTGAAGCAGGCAGCGGGGAAGTAGGCGCGGTTTGCCACATTTTTAGTTCTTTAAGGCGTTTGTGGAGATTTTTTCAACGATTTTCAGTATTTCTGGCGGGGTGAATGCTTGCAGATTGCCAAAACACCTCAGAATCGTTGAAAAAGTCTCCACTTTTTCGCAAAAAAAAAGAAGAAGTGGAGAAAGACACGAAGAATTAGAAGATGATACCAAGTTGCGACTTTTTGGGATCCTTTCTTCGAATATTTGAAAGAAAGAGAACTATTTTCAATGTTTGCAAAGCCAAAAGGCGCGAGTCCGAAAACCGCGCCTTGTGTCGCTCGAAAACGTTGAAGACAGTTCTCTCTTTTGAATAAACAGCCGAAAGGGACTGGATTCTCCTATTTGAAGTTCTTGTGGATCAGGTACCGGTCCTTACCGCCGTACAGCGGCCGGCGGTCGACGATCTCCCAGCCGAGGATCAGGAAATTGTTGTAACTGTACGGGTTGATCGGTGAGATCGAAGTGTACCCTTCGGTCGCGCCGAGGTCGATGGCTTCGCCGATGCGGATTTTGTTGAAGAGACGCTGCAGACCGTGGCCGCGCCACTTCGGAACGACCATCGTGAGGTCGAGCGAGCAAGTCTTCGCCAGGCGCTCGTCGTCGTAGTCGAAATAGTGCCCGTAGTTCTTCTCTTTCGTCGGGGTGGTGTTGGCGATCAGCACGGAATATCCTGCAAGCTCACCGTTGTCCGCGAAGGCGATGTAGCAGTAGTCGGTCTCGAGGGCATCGAGGGACTCTTCGCGTGTGTAGGTCGAATAGATATTCTTGTCGGGCAGGGCGTCCATGATGGTGTCCTGCAGCTGCATCACGTAGTCGACGTCATCCGGCGTCGCGCGGCGGATGTGAAAGACGGTCGGCTCGCCGCGGCCGTTCATCAGTTCGATGTCAAAAGGCAACTGGATCATAGGGGGTTCCTCCTTATTCAAATGGTGAACTCATTATAGCACAGAAGCATCATTTGCAGTAAAATAGTAACGTATTAAAATCTGCAGACGGAGTCTGTGCAGCCCTGAGGAGAAACGCCTTTGAGTCTGAATCTGAATGAGATCTTCGCAACGCTTGCCGATAAGGTCCCGCAGTGGGGGCCTCTGATCGACATGCTCGAATTCAGAGAGTCAAAGGATGCCGCACCGGTCGATAACGATGGGCGGACCGTGTATTACAATACGCTGAAAATGCAGTACTACTCGCCGTCGACGCAGGTCTTTTATTTTGCGCAGCAGCTGATGCATGTACAGCTCGCGCATGCGCAGCGCGGGGAAGGCCGCGATCCGGCGCTCTGGAAACGCGCCACGGATGACGTAGTCGGGGAGATGCTGATCGCGGACGGCTTTCAGCAGCCGGAAGACAGACGCCGCCGTACCGAGGCGCAGGGTGTCTGTGCGGAAGACCTGTATGTGCGCTATGTGCGCCGTGCGGAGGAGGGGGAAGAGGCGGAGGACGCCGAAGAACCGCCTGATAAGGAAGAACCGCCGAAGAAAAAAACGGATGTTGCCGGCAAGCATGCGGGCAATGACCACGGCGCGAAGGAGCGGGAAATCGAAGACCCCGGTCTGGCGAAGGCGGTGGCGGGACTCGCGGACCTGCTCGAGCCGAGTATGCAGATCGACTACGACTGGTTCCCGGGAGACACGATCCGCGACGGGATGCTGCGGGAGCGATTCCGCCCGTATCCTGTGCCGCATGCCGAGATCCTGCTCGACACCAGCGCGTCGATCGACGCGGAACTGCTGCGGACGTTCGTGCGGGGCGTCAAGGGCCTGCTCGCGGAAGACGCTGTGGTGCGGGTCGGCTGCTTCGATACGAAGTTTTACGGCTGGCATGACGTACGCTCCGAGCAGGACATTCAGAACCTCGAACTGAAAGGTGCCGGCGGAACGGACTTTGAGACTGCCATCCACGCATTCACGGGGGACGCTGAGACACGCATCATCTTCACGGACGGCTATGCGGAGATGCCGCCCGACCGCTGCGACGCCATCTGGCTCGTGTACAGCAGCACGCCGATCCACCCGGTGGGCGGCCGTGTCATCTATGTAGGAAAACCGGAGGAGACCGAACGGGATGAAATCGATTTTCTTATCACATAAACAAGTCTTTGAGAGTCCGCTGCCGCTGTTCCGCGCGACCGGGCAGACGTGTGCGGCGACCGATCTGGCGCTCCTGACCGTGCCGGATGACGGCTTTGCGCTGCACGACGGGGACATCAACTGGTACCTGGGAGAGGGCGCCTGCGTAGACCGCGGCGGCCGTGACGAAGCCTGCAATGTGCTGGCGGTGCGGCCGGTGCTGCGTCTTGAGCCGGGTGAGGAATCGCTCCTCCGCAACGTCCGCGAAGCGGGCGGCATCGCGGCGGCCGAGTATGGATCATATCCGATGACGATCCTCGATCCGACGCTGCGGGACATGGCGGAAAAGGCTTATGCGGACGGCACGCTGCCGGCAACGGAACTGACCTATACGGTCTGCGGCGAGAAACTGCCGGTCTGGCGGCTCGGCGCCAAACTGATCGTCCGTGTGACAGCGAGCGAAGACAATGCGGCCGGCTATGTGCAGCTGTCCGACGGAACGGCGCTCGCTGCGGGGAGCGACGTGTTCCTCGAAGTGCGGCCGGTGCGCTGGTATTTCGATACAGCCAATCATCTGCTGATCTGCGGCAGAGCCCTGTTCGCGGGGATGGAGCGCGGGGAAGCAGCTGCGTATCTGGAAGAGCGGTTCATCGGGGAACTCACCGCCGAAGACAAGATGCGCGAGGCACAGGAAGCCGCTGAAAAAGGCCCGTTCCGGGTCGAAGCGCACGACGAACTGGAACTCATCCGCGCGTACGTCGAGGCGGACATCCCGGTCTTCATCCACGGCCTCGCCGGCGACGGCAAGAGCGACCGCGTCAAGGAGATCGACCCGCAGGTGCTGGATATCGAACTGGTCAACGAAACGCCCGAGACGATCAACGGCAGGGCGATCTATAACGAAACCAAGGATGAGATCATCGACGTCAAACCAACGTGGCTGGTCAAGATGGAGCGCCTCTGCGAGGACGGGGAAACGCACATCCTCTTCTTTGACGAACTCACCAACGCGACCAAACAGACCCAGTCGGTCATCTTCAAGATCGTGCTGGAGCGCGTTGTCAACAACCGCTGGCCGCTGCCGCCCAATGCGCGCATTGTGGCTGCAGGTAACGACCGCAGTGAGTCCACGGTCTCACACGATCTGGCGGAGCCGCTGTTCGGGCGTTTTGCGCACATCTACATCCGCACGACCGTGGAGAACTGGATGCCGTGGGCGGTCGGCAAGGGGATCAACCCGTATGTCATGGAATTCCTCGCGAACAACGACCTGTATCTGCGCACGGCATACACCGGCACGGAAGGGTATGCCGATCCGCGCCGCTGGGAGATGGTCTCGCGGGTGTTGGACCACTCCGGCAACGACTTCGCGCTGCTCGAACCGCTGGTCGGGCACGAAACAGCAGAGGCGTTCATCCGCTTCTTCAAGGCGCAGGAAGAGCTCGCGGAGCTCGGCAGCTACACCGATGAGGAACTGTCGCACTTCACGATCGCGCGCCGGTATCAGCTGGCGCAGCAGTGCCTGTACGCGTCCGGCAGCAAACCGGAAGAGGCGCGTGCGCTCGTCGCGCGGCTCGGCGCGGAGTATCTGGCGTGGTACGACTACGTGCTCGCGCGCAAGAAGGGGCTGTGAGTGCGGTGCTGCAACGGTTTGGAAGACCTGCAACGCGCAGTTGCAACCGCTGGTTGCGGGATTTCCAAGCGGACTTGATAGTCTGCAACCGCATAGAGAAGTAAGATCGAGACAAGAAAAGGGCAGAGCCGCAAGACGATCCGGAGTGCCGGGCAGGCACCGGAGGATTCGCGGGATGCCGGGTCACCGGCAGGCGGCAAAAGCAGGAATCAGAAAACGCGCGCAAGGAGCGATTCCTCAGTAAGGCCCGGAAGGAGCAAGAAATGATCTTAGCAGATAAAATCATCGAACTGAGAAAGAAAAACGGCTGGTCCCAGGAAGAACTGGCAGAGAAACTGGACGTCAGCAGACAGTCCATCAGCAAGTGGGAAGGCGCCCAGTCCATCCCCGACATGAACCGCATCATCCGCCTCTCCGAGGTGTTTGGTGTCAGCACGGACTTCTTATTAAAAGATGAACTCGAATTCGACGATACGGCTGCTCCCGGCATTGCCACGGCGACGGCGGATATCCCGGTGGACACCGGCGCGGAACTCTCGGTCCGCACGGTCAGCGCGGAGGAAGCAACGTCTTTTATGAATTACCGCTTCATGGCGGCCGGGCGCATCGCCATCGGCGTCCTCCTGTGCATCCTTTCGCCGATCCTGCTGATCCTGCTCAGCGCGGCAGCAGAGGCCGGACAGATCGGTCTGACCGAAGACCAGGGTGCCGGCGCAGGGCTGATCGTCCTCATCCTGCTGGTCGGCGCAGCGGTCGCGCTGTTCGTCACCACCGGCCTCAAGGGCAAACGCTTTGAGTACTTTGAAAACGAAGCCATCGAAACGATGTACGGCGTCGACGGGCTCGTCAAGGACCGGCGCGAAAAGTTCCGCAGCACCTACACGTGGCAGCTGGTTGCAGGCATCGTGCTGTGCGTTCTGGCCTGTGTCCCGCTGTTCATCGCGATGCTCATCTTCGGGGATGATGACACGCCGTACAATGATTACCGGTACGCGGTGGCCGTGGCCATTCTGCTGGGACTGGTGGCGATCGGCGTCTTCCTCATCGTCCGTGCATGCGTCGTCTGGGGCGGTTTCCAGATGCTGCTCGAGACCGGCGAGTACACCCGCGGTCAAAAGCTCGAGAACAAAAGGAATGAGCACATCGGCGGCATTTACTGGGGCGCTGCGACCGTGATCTACCTCGCCTGGAGCTTCATCACGATGCGCTGGTATCAGACCTGGATCGTCTGGCCGATCGCAGGCGTCGGATACGGCCTGCTCCTCGCGGTCCTGCGGGCGG
>JAWRJC010000094.1:0-4620 GCA_040307715.1 Clostridiales bacterium
AAGTACACAGGCTTTGCCTTCGGTATGGGTGTCGAGCGTATCGCGATGCTCAAGTACGGCGTCAGCGATATCCGTCTGTTCTACGAGAACGACAAGCGTTTCATCGAGCAGTTCAAATAGGGAGGTCCGAGAATGTTAGTACCCATTACATGGTTGAATGATTATACAGATGTGCAGGTGGGCACCGACGAGTACGTGGCGAAGATGGTCATGTCCGGTTCCAACCTGGAAGAAGTCGACTACACCGGCCGCGGCATCGAAGGCGTTGTCGTAGGTGAAGTCGTGGAATGCAGCCAGCATCCCGATGCGGAGCGCCTTTCGGTCTGCATGGTGGATGTCGGCAAGGAATCGCCGGTCCAGATCGTCTGCGGCGCGCCGAATGTCAAGGCGGGCATCAAGGTGCCTGTCGCACTCGACGGCAGCCACGTGCCCGGTCCGCTTCACGGTCAGCCCAAGGTCGAAGGCGGTGTTACGATCCACAAAGGCACGCTGCGCGGCGTCGAGTCCAACGGCATGATCTGCTCCTGCGGCGAGCTCGGCTTTGATGACAAAGTCGTCCCGATCGCGCACAGAGAAGGCATCTGGATCCTGCCCGACGATGCGAAGGTCGGCGAGCCGGTCGAGAAAGAACTCGACATTTATCAGGATATCATCGACTTTGAGATCACCCCGAACCGCCCGGACTGCCTGTCCATGCTCGGCATGGCCAGAGAGACTGCGGCGACCTTCAGCACGTCCTTCACGTATCCGGACATAGCCGTTGAAGAGAAGGGGGAGGAGAATTCCAGCGATTATATCGATGTGGAGATCCGCGCGACCGACGCCTGCAAGCGCTATGTCGCCCGCGTCGTCAAAGATGTCAAGATCGAGCAGTCCCCGTGGTGGATGCAGAAGAGACTGATGCTGGCGGGCATGCGTCCGATCAACAACATCGTCGACATCACCAACTTCGTCATGCTCGAGCTCGGGCATCCGATCCATGCATTTGATATCCGCCAGATCGAAGGCGGCAAGATCATCGTCGAGAAGGCGGCAGCAGGGGAGACCTTCGTCACGCTCGATGAACAGGAAAGAAAACTCGACGAAAGCATGCTGCTCATCAAAGACGCGAAGAAGGGCGTTGCCCTTGCCGGCGTCATGGGCGGCCTGAACTCCGAGATCGAAGCGGACACCACGACCATCCTGATCGAGTCCGCGAACTTCGATCCGGACAATATCCGTCTGACCAGCAAGGCACTGGGCCTTCGCACCGAGGCGTCGTCCCGTTACGAAAAGGGCGTCGACCCCAACCTGGCGCGCTACGCCAACGACCGCGTCTGCCGCCTGATCGAGATCCTGGGTGCCGGCACCGTCCTCAAGGGCGCTGTCGACTGCTACCCGGTCCCGAAGGCACCCTGGAGCGTTGAAGTACGCCCCGAGAGAATGAACAAACTGCTCGGCACCGATCTCCGCACGGAAGAGATGATCGCCATGCTGAAGCGGTTGGAGATCGGCGTTGAGGAGAAAGAAGGCCGTCTCATCTGCACACCGCCCACGGTGCGTCTGGACCTTGAGACTGAAGTCGACTTCTCCGAGGAGATCGCGCGTATGTACGGCTATGACCGTCTGCCGGTCACGCTGCCCAAGGGCAACAACGAGAGTTCGCTGGGCCGTCCGGAGACACTGCGCCGCATGGCGAGAACAGCGCTGGCGGCGATGGGTGCGGATGAGATCCAGACATACTCCTTCGTCAGCCCCAAAGACGCGGACAAGATCGGTCTTGCAGAGGACAGCGTCCTGCGCGACGTCGTACCGCTCATCAACCCGCTCGGCGAAGATACCTCTGTCATGCGCACCATGATGCTGCCGGAGATGCTCGAGACGCTCGGCCGCAACTTCAGCCGCGGCATCAGCGATGTGAAATTCTACGAGATCGGCAACACCTTCCGCAAGGTCAGCGAGGACCTCAACGTCCTGCCGATGGAAGCGGATGCGATGACCATCGGCATGTACGGCGCAGATGCGGACTTCTTTGCTCTGAAAGGTATGATCACTGAGATGCTGGTCAACATGGGCATCACCGGTGCGACCTTCGTCAAGCAGACGGACAACCGGACCTTCCATCCGGGCCGCTGCGCGGATGTTTATATCCCGCGTACGGTCGGCGAAGGAGAAGACCCGATCTACATCGGTACGATGGGCGAGATCTACCCGGATATCGCGGATGCGTACGGCATCGGTACCAGAGCGTATGCGTCCGAACTGTTCTTCGCACTGATCGGCGAGCAGGCGCGCACGGATATCCACTACGAGCCGCTGCCCAAGTATCCGTCGACCGAACGCGACATCGCGCTGGTCGTCGATGAGAAGGTCACTGTCGGCGAGGTCGAGGAACTGATCCTTGCCAACGGCGGTGAGATCCTCGAGTCCGTCAAGCTGTTCGATATCTTCCGCGGCGTACAGGTCGGCCCGGGCAAGAAGAGCCTGGCTTTCAACCTGGTCTACCGCAGCAAGGAGGGCACGCTGACCGATGAAGAAGTGGCGCCGGTCCACGACAAGGTGGTCGAGGTGCTCGAGAAGACGCTGAACGCGAACCTGCGCGCCATGTAAGAGCGGCGCTGCCGGGAATACCGGGGATATCGGCGTATTGCGGCACATCAGCCTGCGGCACAGCGGTCTGCTGATCCTGCAGCCTGCCGGTCGATAATTGCAGTTACTCACAGGGAAACCCTGTTATCAATGATCCCAAAGGGAGAGGTAAGAATATGAACAAGGTCGAAGTCAACATTTACGGCAAGGACTATACGGTCGTCGGAGACCAGAATCCGGAACACATTGCCCGCATCGCCGCGCATGTGGACAGCAAAATGAAAGAGACCGCCGAGGCAGCGCCCACGGCACCTCTCTCTGCGGTCGCCGTTCTGTCCGCCTTGAACATCGCCGATGAGCTGTTCGAGGTCAAGGAACGGAGTCAGGAAATGCTCCGGCTCAACGAGCAGTACGAAGCAGACACCCAGCACTACATGCAGCTCTGGGAAGAAGCCAAGAACAGCTTTATGGATTATAAGAAAGACAGCCAGCAGGAACTGGCGGACGCCAGAGCCGAGACCGAACAGATGCGCCAGAAAGTGCTCGAAAAGCAGCGCGAAGTCGATGAACTCATGAGAAACAGCGACAGCGTCCGCGCGCAGGCGAGCCAGGAAAGCGCCATGGCCGTCGAGGAAGCGGAACAGAAGTATTCGGATCTCGAGAACAGCTATTTCGATCTGCAGATGGAGAATATCCGCCTGAAGAGCGAGATGGAAAAACTCAAGAGCCGGATGGACTGGGAGAATCGCTAACCGCATTCTGAATTGAGCGGCGCGGCTGTCAGACACCCTGCTTTTCTGCATCTGAGTTTCGCAGCGATGCAAAAAAGCAGGGTATCTGCGCCGCGCCTTTACGTTTATCACGCGGTTCGCCGGCAGCGGGGCGGAGTGATCCGCTCACAACACTGTGCAAGACCGGATACGCGTGCGCCGCATTTTACTTTCCGATCCTGTCCGCGATCCGGGGCGTGCCGATGCGTTTTTCCGTACCTTTTGTAAATAGAAGTGAAAGTACGGAAAAATTGCAACGTTGCAGCTGATGATCTGGGAAGAAGCAGCCTTTCTGTGATGTTGAAGCGGCGCAAACGTTGAAAAAAGTACGTACTTTCATCAAATATAAAGCAAAGTGCGGAAAGACAAGGAAGCGTCATTCTTAATTGAGACTATGAATACGAAAACACTGCAAGTATTGGAATACAGCAAGATCATCGACATGCTGCAGGCTGAGGCGGGATCCGCGCTCACGCGGGAACGCATCGCCGAGATCGTGCCGATGACGGATCCGTACGACATCAAGGACGGATTGGACGAAACGGCCGAGGCGGTACAGCTGATCACCATGAAGGGACCGCTGCCGCTTGGCAATTTTTATGATATCGCCGGACCGATGAACCTCGCCCGCAAGGGCGGCACGCTCACGATGGCGGAACTTTTGCGCATCATGTACAACCTGACCGCGGCGCGCAATGTGGCGCAGTTCCTGAAGCATGATGTGCCGGAGATCCCGCTGATCCAGAGCATGGGAGAGGTCATCGGGGTGTTTCGCGGTCTGGAGGATGAGATCGACCGCTGCATCCTGTCCGAGGATGAAATGAGCGATACTGCCAGCCCTGAACTGCGCGACATCCGCCGCAAGATCGCGCAGAAGAGCGAAGCCATCAAGGTCCGCATGGATCACCTCGTCAACAGCCAGTCGACCCGCGTGTATCTGCAGGATGCCATCGTCACGATGCGTGACGGACGGTATGTGGTACCTGTCAAAGCGGAGCACAAATCGCAGATCCCGGGCATCGTTCACGACCAGAGTTCGAGCGGGCAGACGCTGTTCATCGAACCACAAGCGGTTGTTGTCCTCAACAACGATCTGCGACAGCTCGAAGTGGATGAGCAGACGGAGATCACCCGCATTCTGCAAGAGTTGTCGAGCCGTGCGGCCGAACACTACGCCGGGATAATGAACAACCAAGAGTTGTTAGTTAAGCTCGACCTGATCAACGCGAAGGGAAGACTCGCGCTCGATATGGGGGCGGAAAAGCCGACGATCTCAGACGGG
>JAWRJC010000095.1:0-5504 GCA_040307715.1 Clostridiales bacterium
TGAAATGTACACGACTGCCTTTGGATTTTGAAAAACCGCTCATACAGAACCAGATCCTGCTGCTCGCTTTCCAGTGCGTCATGTACTGCGGCGTGCAGTATCTGGAAGGCACACCGGCAGACATGACGATGCCGGCTGACAGGCTGATCCCGTTCATCCCGTCCATGATCATCGGCTACCTGCTGTGGTTCCCGATGATCGCGTTCTTTCCGTTGCTTCTGCACCACTTTTCAAAAAAACTATACCGGCGGCACATGGCCGGGCTGGTGCTGCTCATCGTGCTCAGCTGCCTGATCTATCTGGTCTATCCGACCACCGTCGACCGCGGTCATCTGAACGATGCGCCGTTTTCTCAGCTGGTCTTTCTCATCTACACCGCCGATAAAATGAATCTGAACTGCATGCCCAGCATGCACTGTTCGATGTGCTTTATGATGCTGTTCTCCGCACTTGCCTGCAAAGAATCGCCGGCTGTCTATCGATACGGGACCGTCGCCCTCTCATTATTCGTTGTCGCTTCGACACTCTTTGTCAAACAGCACGTGATCATCGACGCCGTGACGGCATTCCCCCTGGCGCTTCTGTGCTGGCTTGCCGGAGGCCTGTTCGCCCGTCAGTCATTAAGACGCAGGCTGATCTCGCCCGAGAAGAGCGATTCCTCGGTGCCGTCATCATCGTAACGCACGAGCAGATGGCAGTGGTCGTCCAATGAGAGCGCCACACCGGACCGCTCCACCCCCGCACGGATGATGGTGATCCGCTTGCCGGGCACAAAACACATGCTGCGGTACCGGTCCGCGACCTGCTGCTCCGTCGCATTGTGATACAGATCAAAGAACTGTTCATACGTATAGGCGACCAGCTTGTTGCGCGCGTCGTCGATCTTTTCCGTGCCGAGAATGCTTCCGGCACGGTCTTTGATGTCCTCCGGCCACCCCTCTTTCGGTGTGTAGATATTGAGCCCGATGCCCACGATCACATTGTCGATCTCCCCTGACTCGAGGCTCGTCGTCGCCTCCGCGAGGATGCCGCAGACCTTTCGGCCGCCGACATACACGTCGTTGACCCACTTGATGCCGACATCACCGACACCGTACCGGTGAATCGCTTCAGCCACCGCGACCGCCGCCATCGTTGTGATCCGGCCCGCGTCGCCCGCTTCCATGGACGGCCGCAACAGGATGCTGAAATAGATCCCGGTGCCTACCGGGGAGAAGAAACTCCGTCCGCGCCGGCCCTTGCCCTTTGTCTGCGCCGCCGCTACAACGATCGTCCCTTCGGGCACCTCTTCGCGCATGGCCGCTTCCCGCAGCAGGTCGTTGGTCGACGTGACCGACTGATGCACAATGATGTTCGCCGCCGCAGGCTCGCGCAGATACTTGGCGATGCCCGCTTCTGATATGACATCGTTCTCCTGCCGCAGCGTGTAGCCCTTGCCGGTGGACGCGTCGATCATGTAGCCGTCCGCCTCGAGCGACTTGATCGCTTTCCAGACAGCTGTCCGGCTGATGCCGAGCGATTCTGCGATGATGCTGCCGGAAACCGGGCGGCCGCTGTTTTCTTCCAGGAATCGCACCACGGTTTCTTTGGTGCTCAGCTTTTCGTCTCTCATAAATGGGTCCTTTTTTCTGTCTTCGCACCGCACACGGCGCTTCGTTCTGCCTTCAACCTATCACAGCCTCCCCGCATCGTCAACCTCAGACGCCTCGGAAGGTAACACCTTGCGTATTGCACTGATTTCCTGTATTTTATATTATGGTTGGATGTATGCTTCCTGCCATTTCAAAAGCTGCAACGCCGCTGCGGACAAGCCGCACCGGCAGTCTGCACATCGTCAGTACCGGCGCCAGACGCCGCAATCATACAACAACACCAAACGGAGAACAAAATGGATTATCAGAAACTCGCAGACCTGTTATTCCCGGATATCGACAAGACCCCGGCGGACTACGAAGCCATGTACCCGGTAAGAGACCTGGCAGAGGGCACGCCCGTCACCCGTCTTGGACCAAGCCCCACGGGCTTCATCCATCTGGGCAACCTGTACGGCGCGTTCGTCGATGAGCGCCTTGCCCATCAGCACGACGGCCTGTTCCTGCTGCGCATCGAGGATACCGACGACAAGCGGTTTGTCGAAGGCGCCGTCGAGACTGTTATCGACAGTCTGGACTACTTTGACATCCACTTTGATGAAGGCGCTTCCAAGGAAGGCGAGACCGGCGATTACGGTCCCTACCACCAGAGCGACCGCGGCCCGCTGTACCGCTGCTTCGCCAAGCAGCTCGTCGCAGAAGGCAAAGCGTATCCCTGCTTCATGACCGAAGAAGAAATCGCTGCTGTCCGCGAAGAACAGGAGCAGCAGAAGCTGACACCCGGCATCTACGGCAGTTTCGCGAAGTGCCGTGACCTCTCCTATGAGGAAGTCAAAGCCCGCCTCGACGCCGGTGATGTGCCCGTCATTCGCCTGCGCTCCCAGGGCAACCCCGAAGAGCCCGCGCAGATCCATGTGCAGGATGCCATCCGCGGCGAACTGACCATGCCGGAGAACTTCCAGGATGTCGTCATCATCAAGACGATGGGGCTGCCGACCTACCACTTTGCGCATGCCTGCGATGACCACCTGATGCGCGTCACACACGTCGTGCGCGGCGAAGAATGGCTCTCCAGCCTGCCGATCCACTACGAACTGTTCACGGCACTCGGATTCGAACTGCCGGTCTACTGCCACACCGCCGTCCTGATGAAGGTCGACGAGAACGGTAACAAGCGCAAGCTATCCAAGAGAAAGGACCCCGAACTCGCGCTGGATTTCTATAAAGAACTCGGCTACCATCCGCTCGCGGTCCGCGAATACCTGCTGACCATCCTCAACTCCAACTACGAAGAATGGCGCATGGCCAATCCGGATGTGAGCTGCGATGAGTTCCCGTTCACGCTCGAAAAGATGAGCACCTCCGGCGCTCTGTTCGATATCGATAAGCTGAACAACGTCTCCAAAGACGTGCTCGTCAAGATCCCGGCAAAGGATCTGTACAACTTCCTGACCGGCTGGGCGAAAGATTACAAACCGGAAGTCCTGCCCCTCCTCGAAGACGAAGCGTACATCGAGAAGATCCTCGACCTCGGCCGCAGCGGCAACAAGCCCCGCAAGGACTTTGTCTGCGCGAGCCAGATGTTCGACTTCATCAGTTACTTCTTCGATGATTACTACAAGCTCGAAGACGAGATCCCCGCGGAGGTCAGCAAGGAAGACGCAGCAAAGATCCTCGAGGCGTATCTGGCGACCTACGACCACAGCGACGAACAGCCCGACTGGTTCAACAAGATCCGCACGTTGGGCACCGAACTCGGCTACGCGGCAAAGCCGAAGGATTTCAAAAAGAACCCGGACGACTACAAAGGCCATGTCGGCCACGTCAGCGGTGTGATCCGTCTGGCGATCGTCGGCCGTGCCAGCAGCCCGGATGTCTGGGAGATCCAGCAGATCCTCGGCGAAGAGCGCACGAAGGCCCGCATCCAAAAGATGCGTGCCAGTCTCTAGGAATCGCTCCGTAAAAAGAAAACCAAAAAGCGGCTGTCAGCCGATCGCTCTCGCGCATCTATCACGATGCGTTCGAGCTGGATCGTCTGCGCCGCTCTTTTGTTGTTCCGTTTACGATCGATTACTGTCCGGCCGCCGCGGATTCTCTCCTTCCGCAGCATCGACCGTATCCTACACCTGCCAGCTGTGCAGGTACTTCTCCTGCTCCTCGGTCAGGGTGTCGATCCCGATGCCCCACGCCGCCAGCATCCGGCGGGCGATCTTGTCGTCGATCTCACGGGAGACATCGATGACGCCGTTGGCGAGTTCCGCGTGGTGATCCTTGATGTACTGCGCGCTCATCGCCTGCACCGCGAAGGACAGATCCATCATCTCCGCGGGATGGCCGTCCGCCGCCGCGATGTTGACCAGCTTGCCCTCACCGATGACATGGATGACCTTGCCCCACGGCATGACATACGCCGTGATGTTGCGGCGCGCTTCGTATTTTTCTACCGCGAGGTCCTCGAGTTCGTCCATCTCGACTTCTACGTTGAAATGGCCGGCGTTGGTGAGGATCGCGCCATCTTTGAGCGATTCGAAATGACGCTTGTCGATGACATGGCTGCAGCCGGTGACCGTGATGAAGACATCGCCGATCGCCGCAGCCTCCGCCATCGGCATGACATCATAGCCGTCCATGTGCGCTTCCATGGCCTTGACCGGATCGACTTCCGTGACGATGACCTGCGCGCCGAGCGCTTTCGCTCTCATGGAAACGCCTCTGCCACACCAGCCGTACCCTGCCACGACGACCTTCTTGCCTGCCACGATCAGATTGGTGTTGCGCATGATGCTGTCCCAGACGGACTGGCCGGTGCCGTAGCGGTTGTCGAACAGGTGCTTGCAATCCGCATCGTTGACCGCGACCATCGGGAACTTGAGGACACCCTCGGCTTCCATCGCCTTCAGACGGATGATACCCGTCGTGGTCTCTTCGCAGCCGCCCCAGACATCTTCCGCCAGGTCCGGACGTTTGCCGTGCAGCATGCCCACGAGGTCGCCGCCGTCGTCGATGACGATATTCGGCTTGTGCCCGAGGCACATCTCGATGTGCCGGTCGTACTCTTCCGGTGTTGCTGCGTGATACGCGAAGACCGGGATCCCGTCATCCACGAGCGCCGCCGCAACGTCATCCTGCGTGGACAGCACATTGCTGCCGGTCGCGCGTAGATCTGCTCCGCCCGCAGCGAGCACCTTGCACAGGTAAGCGGTCTTGGCCTCCATATGGATAGACAGGGAAATCTTCACACCTTCAAAAGGCCTGGTTTCCTCGAATTCTTTTTCGATCGCGTTCAGCAGGGGCATGTGCCGCCTGACCCAGTTGATCTTTTTGTGTCCCTCGTGCGCGAGAGCGATGTCGCGGACTTCGTATTCCATATACATTCCTTTCTTAATGGCAGAGATGCCGCCGGACCAGCCGGCGGCACAGTGGTTTCGTATCGATGCCGGCAGCCTACTCGACCGTCACGGACTTGGCCAGATTCTTCGGCTTGTCGATGTTGCAGCCGCGCGCTTTCGCTACGTAATACGCAAAGAGCTGCATCGGCACGACCGACAGCAGCGGGGTCAGTTCATCCGGGCAATCCGGGATATAGATGACCTCGTCCGCCTGCTTTTCGACTTCCTTGTCGTTCTCTTTAGCGACCGCCAGAACGTAAGCGCCTCTCGCCTGCACCTCCTTGATGTTGGAGAGCATCTTCTCGAACAGCGCGCTCTGCGTCGCCAGGACGACCACGAGTGTTCCCTGGTCGATCAGCGCGATGGTGCCGTGCTTGAGTTCGCCGGCTGCGATCGCAAACGAGTTGATGTAAGAAATCTCCTTCATTTTGAGGGAGGCCTCATAGGCAACAGACGCGTCCAGGCCGCGGCCGATGAAGAACATTTCGTTCTCTCTGTGGAATCTGTCCGCGATCCGCTTGAC
>JAWRJC010000096.1:0-4228 GCA_040307715.1 Clostridiales bacterium
GAGCCACAAGAGCATCATCATCGGCAAAGGCGGACGCAAACTCAAAGGTGTCGGCAAAGCGGCCAGGGAAGACATTGAAAAACTGCTCGGGTGCAAGGTATTTTTAAGCCTGTGGGTGAAAATAAAAGAGCGGTGGCGGGATGACGACATCGCGCTCACCAACTTCGGCTACAGGGAAAAGTCATGATCGCGGATACCAGGGGCATCGTGCTCAGACAGGTGAAGACGATCGGCGGCAGGCGGATGCTCTCGCTGTTCACCGAACAGTTCGGCAAGATCGGCGCCGGGGTCACGGTGAGCGAGCGGGGCAAAGGGCGCAATGCCGCCGCGATGAGTCCGTTCGCGTACGGCAATTACGAACTGTATCTCTCGCACGGCAGATTCCACCTCAACAAAGGGCAGGTCATCAAGAATTTTTACCGGATCGGCGCGGACGTGGACCGCTACATGGCTGCTGCCTACGGGCTGGAATTATGCGACAAGCTCCTCGAGGAGGAAGTGGCGGCGAAGGAACTGTTTGAGCTGACAGTAGATTTTCTGTCGACGATGGAGGAACGTAAGAGCCGCTACGGGACGATTCTGCTCGCCTATAAAGTCAAACTGCTGGCATGTCTCGGCGCGCTGCCCGTGCTGGACAGATGCGCGTGCTGCGGGACGCCCGGAAGACACACCTTCTTCAGCATTCCCGAGGGTGGTCTTGTATGCGGAGAGTGCCTGGCGCAGCTCCCGCAAGATGGGCGGGATGCGTTGCTTTATAAGGTGGATTTTGTTATATTGGATGTACTGGATCATATCCTGCGCAACCCGCTCGGGAGCCTGCAGAAAGCGGCTCTCGGCGAGGAACTGGAATCGCAGATCAACACGATCATAGATCGGTTCATCAAGTATCATTTGGATCCGGGAGACCTGAAGGCAGGCTCGGTGCGGATCGAACAAACGGAGGTATAAATCATGGAAGTTACACTGGAAAAAATCGAACTGGTCAAAGACAGAACCGGCGTCAGCTATAAAGAAGCGAAAGAAGCGCTCGAAGCGGCGGACGGCAGTGTCGTCGACGCGATCATCAGCATCGAAGAAGTGATCGACACCGAGACGCAGAAGAGTGTCAAGGAGGAAGGCGCGGCAGTGATCGATAAGATCAAGGAACTCGTCAAGAAGGGCAACGTCAGCAAGATCGTCGTCAAGAAGAATGACGGGGAAGTCCTGCTCAACCTGCCCATGAACGCGGGGATCCTCGGTGCCGTCGTGGCGCCGTGGGGCGTGCTGGCCGGCATTCTCTCCACTTTCCTGTTCAAATGCGTCGTCGAAGTCGTCAAGGATGACGGCACGATCATCGATGTGACCGACAGAGCTAACGAAGCGATGGGCAAAGCGGTCGAAAAAGGCAGCGAATGGAAAGACGCAGCTGTCGAAAAGGGCGGCGATGTTGTGGAGAAAGTCAAGAGCAGCGATGTCATGGACAAGGTCATGAACAGCGACATCGTGGAGAAAGTCAAGAACAGCGAGATCCTTGACAAAGCCGGCGATACCATCAAAGAAACTGCCGAGACACTGAAGAACAAGTTCGGCAAAGGTGCTGAAGAAGCCGAAGAAGTGATGGAAGACGTTAAGGAGGCGGCGGAAGAGGCTGCAGAGGCTGTCGAAGAGGCGGCGGAAGAAGCGGTGGGAGACATCAAGGAAGCCGTCGAGGAATAAGCCGGAGATACGCCGGCACAGGCAACGTATTTCTTAAGGAGGAAAATATGCAGCAAACTGTGACCATGGAAAAACTGGTCGCGCTCGCGAAGAACCGGGGTTTTGTATATCCCGGTTCGGACATTTATGGCGGCCTGGCGAACTCGTGGGATTACGGTCCCCTGGGTGTCGAGCTCAAGAACAACGTCAAGAAGGCATGGTGGAAAAAATTCGTTCAGGAATCGAAGTATAACGTCGGTCTGGACGCCGCCATCCTGATGAACCCGAAAGTATGGGAAGCGTCCGGACACGTCGGCGGTTTTGCGGACCCGCTGATCGACTGCAAGGAATGCCGGTCGAGATTCCGTGCGGACAAACTGATCGAAGACTATATGGAGTCCAAGGGTGTCACGCTGACCGAGCCGATTGACGCATGGCCCAATGAAAAGATGGAGGCGTTCATTGCGGATGAGAAAGTGCCTTGCCCGGAATGCGGCAAGTCCAATTTCACCGGGATCCGTCAGTTCAACCTGATGTTCAAAACATTCCAGGGAGTCACGGAGGACAGCCAGTCCCAGATCTATCTTCGTCCCGAGACAGCGCAGGGCATCTTTGTCAATTTCAACAATGTCGCCCGCACATCAAGAAAAAAGATCCCGTTCGGCATCGCGCAGATCGGCAAATCCTTCCGTAACGAGATCACACCGGGCAACTTCATTTTCCGGACCAGAGAGTTCGAACAGATGGAACTCGAGTTCTTCTGCGAACCCGGAACGGACCTGAAATGGCACGCATACTGGAAAGAATTTTGCAAAAACTTCCTCTTGTCACTCGGTATGGACGAGAGTAATCTCAAGTTGCGAGATCATAGTCAGGAAGAACTGTCGCACTACAGCAACGCCACGACGGATATCGAGTATCTGTTCCCGTTCGGCTGGGGCGAGCTGTGGGGCATCGCGGACCGCACGGATTTCGACCTCAAACAGCATGCCGCACACTCCGGTCAGAAGATGGAATATCTCGATCCGGCGACCAATGAGAAGTACGTCCCGTACTGCATCGAACCGTCGCTTGGCGCGGACCGCGTCGCACTGGCCTTCATGGCGGAAGCGTACTGCGAAGAGACCATCACGAATGCGCAGGGGCAGGAAGATACCCGCGTTCTGATGAAGTTCCATCCGGCACTGGCACCGTTCAAGGCAGCTGTCCTGCCGCTGAGCAAGAAGCTCGGGCCTGTCGCGGAACCGGTCTATGAGGAACTGTCCAAGTACTTCATGGTGGACTACGACGCAGCCGGCAACATCGGTAAGCGGTACCGCCGTGAAGACGAGATTGGAACACCGTTCTGCGTCTGTGTCGACTTCGAGACTGAAGAAGACCACTGCGTGACCGTCCGTGACAGAGACACGATGGAGCAGGTGCGCATCCCGGTGGACGAAGTAAAAGACTATATCGCGCAGAGAATCACCTTCTGATATACCTTGTGCGGTAAAGGAGAATAAAGGATGGATAAATTCGTCTATTCGTTCAACGAAGGCTCCAAGGATATGAAAAACCTCCTTGGCGGGAAAGGTGCGAACCTGGCAGAGATGACCAAGATCGGGCTTCCGGTCCCGTTCGGATTTACGGTCACAACAGATGCCTGCTTCAAGTATTACGAAGACGGCAGGGTGGTCAATGAAACGATCAAGGCAGAGATCTTCGAAAAACTGTCGGAACTCGAAGCCGTGATGGGCAAGACCTTCGGCGACGCGGGCAATCCGCTGCTCGTCTCGGTCCGCTCCGGGGCACCGATCTCCATGCCGGGCATGATGGATACCATCCTCAATCTGGGACTCAACGACGACAGCGTCATGGGGCTGGCTTCGCTGACAGGCAACGAACGGTTTGCCTATGACAGCTACCGGCGGTTCATCCAGATGTTCGGCGATGTCGTTCTGGAGATCCCGAAAGCCAAATTTGATAAGATCTTCGACGGCCGGAAAGACGAGCATGGCTATCAGTATGATACCGAACTCACACCGGCTGATCTGCAGTATGTCATCGCGGCGTACAAGGACCTCGTGGAGGCGGAGATCGGAAGAGAATTCCCGCAGGATCCGAAGGAACAGCTGATGGAGGCGGTCCAGGCGGTGTTCCGCTCTTGGAACAACGACCGTGCGATCCTGTACAGACAGCTTAACGGCATCCCCAGCAGTCTGGGGACTGCCGTTAACGTGCAGTCGATGGTCTTCGGCAACATGGGCGATACGTCCGGTACCGGCGTCGCGTTCACGCGTAGCCCTGTCAACGGCGAGAACCGCATTTTCGGCGAGTTCCTCGTCAATGCGCAGGGGGAGGACGTTGTTGCGGGGATCCGTACACCGCAGCCCATCGCCGAGATGGAAACCGCGTTCCCGGAGGTGTATCAGGAGTTCCAGCGCATTGCGCATCTGCTCGAATCGCACTATACCGATATGCAGGATATGGAGTTCACGGTGGAGAACAACCGTCTCTTCATGCTGCAGACCCGCAGCGGCAAGCGCACAGCCGAAGCAGCCGTCAAGATCGCCGT
>JAWRJC010000097.1:0-2705 GCA_040307715.1 Clostridiales bacterium
CGCGACCGGTGTCTGTGCTGTCACGCAGCCCTATAAGTTCATGCGCCGGCTGCTGGCGATGCAGGGCGGTTACTTATCGTATTACAACTCCTACAGTGACGCGCAGGCCAGTAATATGGCGAGCCGTATTCTCGGCTCAACGATTGCCTGCAACAATCCCCTGAACTTTCTGCAGGCGAAGCTGATCATTCTCTGGGGGCACAATGCCGCAGAGACGATCAACGGCCCGTTCAGCAATTACTATCTTTCGAAGGCGAAGGAGCAGGGCACGCGCATCATCGTCATCGATCCGCGGCAGAGTGAATCGGCAGTTACCTATGCGGATGAATGGATCGCGGTCAGACCGGGCAGCGACCTGGCGCTCGCTCAGGCGATGGCGTATGTGATCTTCCGCGACAACCTGCAGGATCAGGATTTCCTCGATGCTTTCTGTATCGGGCATGATGAATCGCATATGCCGGAAGGGATCCCGGCAGGGGAAAGCTACCGCGCTTACCTGTTCGGCGAAAAGGACGGAATGGTCAAAGACCCGGCCTGGGCGGAAACGATCACCGGCATCAAAGCGGCGGATATCGAACGCCTTGCCAAAGAATACGCAGCTGCCAAACCGGCGTGCCTGATGACCGGCCTGGGGCAGCAGCGGACCTTCAACGGCGAAAACACGACCCGCGCGACCATTGCGCTTGCTGCCATGACCGGCAATATCGGCAAAGAAGGGGGCGGCGCCGGCGCGACCGTAGCGATGTCCGGACACACCGCACCGCCGTATGTCTATGAAGATCCGGCAAATCCGTGCGGAATCAGCATCCCGACATTTCTCTGGTCGAAAGCGGTTGAAAAGTGGGAAGATATGACTGCGGAAAACGACGGGATCAAAGGCGCTTCCTCGCTGCCTTGCGGCATCAAGCTGATCTTCAATCTCGCTTCCAATACGCTGGTCAATCAGCATGCGGATATTAATGATACAAGGCGGATCCTCAGCGACACGAGCACCTGCGAAATGATCGTGGCTTCCGATGTGTTCCACAACCCGAGCACGCGGTGGGCGGATATTCTTCTGCCGGCAACGTCGCTCTTTGAAACAGAGAATATGCCGACGACCTGGGAGGGCGGTGATTACCAGCTTTACAGCAACCAGTGCGTTCAGCCGCTGTTCGATTGCCGCTATGAGTATGACTGGATCAAGATGATCGCGAAAGAACTGGGACTGTATGATGCCTTTATAGACGGGTGTCCCGAGAAGCGCGACTGGCACAGACGGATCTATGAGAACGATATGCGGCCGGCTGAGCCAGAACTGCCTGATTTTGAAACGTTTGCTGCGAACGGTGGGTACGTATACAGTGCCCCCGGCGGTGAGCCTGTGCCGTTCAGAAAACAGGTCGAGGACGGAATTCCTTTCGCTACACCAAGCGGTAAGATCGAGCTCTTCTGTGAGCGCCTGTATGCGCTGCAGCAGGAAGATGTCGGCGGTGTTCCGGTGTGGTTCGACGGGCCGGAAGGGCCGACTGATTTTGAACAGATGAAAGAGTACCCGCTGCAGCTGATCGGCTATCATACCAAGCGCAGATGCCATTCGATCCATGACCAGAACCCGTGGATGGAGCAGCTCGATCCGCCGGCGCTGTGGATCCATCCTGACGATGCAGATGCGCGCGGCATCAAAGACGGCGATCTGATCGAAGTGTGGAACGACCGCGGCGCGGTCCGCATCCCGGCGTTCGTAACAGAGCGGATCGTAAAAGGGGCTGTCGCGATGAGCCAGGGCGGCTGGTACACACCGGACGAGAACAACGTGGATATTCGCGGCTCCATAAATGTCCTGACATCCACGAACCATCCGACGCCTGTTGCGAAGGGGAATCCGCAACATACAAATCTGGTCGAAGTGAAACGCTGCAGGGCGGACTGATACGCAGCGCGTTTGATCAATACCAATGAAAAAAGCCGGCAGGGCATGCCGGCTTTTCATTCATCTTTATGAAGGAGCAGTGCAGGAACTACTTTTCCAGGAGAGACAGCGCTGCTTCTATTTTTTTATTGCTTTCTTCAATATCGGCAACGGCTTTATGCAGCCATTCAGCGGCTTCTCCGTCAACGCCGTGCGCCAGTTCATGGAGCTCTTCGGCGTGGTGCGCGTGCTCATGGGGATGAAGATGATCGTGCATGGAAAAACTCCCTGGAGAATGATCAATTGTTGAAAATTGAACGAAAAATTGATTCAATTTAAGCGTTTCATAAATGATATCACAGCGGAGATACTATCGGGAAATGATTTTCGGGTCGCCGTAGAGGAGCAGATTGACGTAATGCGGGTCTTTTTTGTACGTGTATTCGTACGCTGCGTCCGCATTCCGCATCAGCTGCTCGACGAGCTCTTTGTGTGCGCTGTACAGTTCAGTGAAATTTGAGACGATGCTGTATTTAAAGGAATCCGTATCCGACCAGTAGACGCGCAGCATCACGATGCTCTCCGGATCCTTGTAGAAGAGGGCGATCTGCGTATTCGGTTTATCCGCGCGCTGATCAAGACCCGTGAGCGTAATAACGTCAGGCTCGGGAAAGAATGCCCGCATTTCCTTCAGCGCCCACGCATACGGCCGTTCTTTGATGGGAATCAGTTTTATGATTTTCGCGCTCATGATCTTCCTCCTGCATAAACTGTAATCAACAAAACGGCGTCCGTCAAGACGGCCGGCGCTGCG
>JAWRJC010000098.1:0-6429 GCA_040307715.1 Clostridiales bacterium
CGAGGAGAATATGCTGGTCATCGGCATGGGAGAAGAGAAGACGCCGCAGGCGCTGATCGAAGCATGCAACAAGTTCATCTACCTCGACGACATGCCAAAAGAAGAGGCGGAGCCGGTCAGAACGAACAACATCATCAATCCGAAGACGGTGGAGAGGCGGATCAAAGGGATCATCCAGGCCAATGATCAGAAGAACAAAGAGACCGAGCTCGGCGAGATCGGCAGCAAGCTGCAGAACAGATGGCCGGACTTTGATATCAGCAACTACGGCAAAAGTTCTTTGTCAGAACTGCTGAAGACCTTCAGCAGCCTGCAGCTCAAGCGGCAGGGCAGTGTGGTCACCGTCAGCATTAAGAACGGCAGATAGACCGATTCATAAAGGAATCGCATAAATAAACCATATATTAGTTATTGTTAATAATAGTTGATTTAGGAGAGAAAGAAAGTATGAACATCGTATGTCTGGACATGGAAGGCGTTCTTGTACCGGAGATCTGGATCGCGTTCTCGGAAGCAAGCGGCATCCCGGAACTCAAACGTACCACCAGAGACGAGCCGGATTATGACAAACTCATGCGCTGGCGCCTCGGCATCCTCAAAGAACACGGTCTCGGTCTGAAGGAGATCCAGGAGACGATCGCAAAGATCGATCCGCTGCCCGGCGCAAAAGAATTCCTCGATGAACTCCGTCAGACGACGCAGACGGTCATTCTGAGCGATACGTTCGAGGAATTTGCCAAGCCGCTTATGAAAAAACTCGGCTGGCCGACGATCCTGTGCAATTCACTGACCGTTGCGGACGACGGCGAGATCATCGATTTCAATATGCGCATCGAAAAGTCCAAACTGACGACGGTCAAGGCGTTCCAGTCCATGGGCTACGAAACGATCGCGGCAGGTGACAGTTTCAACGACCTGGCGATGATCCAGGCGAGCAAAGCGGGCTTTTTGTTCCGCACAACAGAGCAGATCAAAAAGGATTATCCGGAACTGCCGGTCTTCGATGAGTTCGACGATCTGCTGGCGGCGATCAAGGCGGTGCTGTAGGCAGCATCAGATCCGTAGAGGAGGATTATTGTTATGGTAGAAGGGATCGGCCTCATCAACGATATCATTCTGACAAAACTGCAGGCGAAGATGATACCGGC
Organism: Clostridiales bacterium; assembly: GCA_040307715.1. Lineage (GTDB taxonomy): Bacteria > Bacillota > Clostridia > Peptostreptococcales > Anaerovoracaceae > RUG13615. The sequence continues at coordinate 1,149 of JAWRJC010000098.1, forward strand.
CAAAGAGAAATACGGTGCGCTCGGCACAGGGATCTGCTGCGCAGCGCTTGCCCTGGCGGCGCTTTTCACAAAGCATTACGTATACGCGGCGGCGCTTGCTGTCGGGGCTTATGTTTTCCTCACCAAATTCAGGACGATGACGAACAAGGCCCATCAGGCAAATCTGGCGATCGCGGCGGCGAAAAACCAGGAAATCGCCAAATACAAAGTGCTGTTTGACGAAGATGATCTGATCGTCACCACGATGGACGGAGAAGATCCGGTCGAGAAGGAATACCGCACCTTCATCAAAAAGATCGAGTTTGAAGAAGCGATCGTACTGGTCGCGCACGGCGGCGAGATGGTCTTCATCTCCAAGGAGGAGACGGAACCGGAAGCGCTCAAAGAGATCCAGTACATCATCGAGGACCGCTGTTACAATCTCGGCTGGCGCAGAAAGGGCGATCTTCTCTAGCAGCGTCCGCGGACATACAGAAAACCGGCGGCAGGACGGGAACGGACCTGCCGCTGTTTTTTTGTCTTTTCTCTTGAAAAAAGAACATATGTTCTTTATAATGAGATATCATAGAACGGGCGGGAGAGGATGAGAAAAACCAAAGAAAGGAGTATCCGGAAACGCCTCTATGTCGATCATTATGCATGTCGATGCCAACAGCGCCTATCTGTCCTGGACGGCCGTTCATCTGCTGGAGCAGGGGTATCCGGTGGATCTGCGGACTGTTCCTGCAGTGATCGCCGGCGACCCCGCCAACCGCCACGGCATCATTCTCGCCAAATCGATCCCGGCAAAGAAATACGGCATCGGGACCGCCAACAGCCTGATGGAGGCACGCAGCAAGTGCCCGTCTCTTATCGTGCAGCCGCCCGATTACGATCTGTACATGCATTGCAGCGATGCGATGTATGAGATCCTCTGCCGGTACAGCGACCGGATCCAGCGGTACAGTGTGGACGAATGCTTTCTGGACTATACCGGGTCGGAAAAAGTACTCGGCGATCCGTTCGCGGCGGCGCAGGAGATCCGGCGGACGATCAGGCAGGAACTGGGGTTCACCGTCAATATCGGTATTTCCAGCAATAAGCTGTTGGCCAAGATGGGTTCCGAACTGGAAAAACCGGACAAGGTCCACACGCTTTTCCCGGAAGAGATCCGGGAGAAGATGTGGCCGCTTCCGGTAGGGGAACTGTTCATGGTCGGCCGTGCGACGGCGAAAAAACTCCGCCGCATCAACATCACTACGATCGGGGATCTTGCACAGGCGGACCCGCGCCATATGCACAGTCTGCTCAAGAGCCACGGCGACCTCGTCTGGCGGTATGCCAACGGGCTGGATCACTCGGCAGTTATGCCCAATGACCGGATCATCCAGAAAGGTGTCGGCAATGGGGTCACGATGCGGTATGACGCCGCTTCGGAAGAAGAGGCCTTCCCGGTGATCCTGTCGCTTTGTGAGCGGGTGGGCATGCGGCTCCGCCGTCTCGGCTGCCGGGCTTCGCTGATCGCGGTCCATCTGCGGAACGCGGATCTTTCCGGCTGGTATTCGCACCAGCGGCAGATGGACACTTATACAAGGTCGACATCAGACCTTTACAGATGGGCCTGCCGGCTGTTCCGGGAATGTTGGCGGGGAACGCCTGTCCGGCAGATCAGCGTGAGTGTTTCCGAGCTTCTGGACGCGCGGATGCACCAGCTTTCGATCTATGACTTTCAGACACTGGAAAAAGAAGACGCACTCAGCGATACCGTAGACCTGATCCGCAGGACATACGGGGAACGGTCAATCGTCCGCGGCGTTTTTGTCAACACACCGCTTGCACCGATCGACGGCGGTGTTAATGACGGGGACTATATCATGATGGGAGGATACCGCAATGAAGATCTTGGCTAAACCGATCGACACCATCGTCGTGTTCAAAGAAGCAAAACATCCCATGCCGTACCGGTTCCGCGTGACGGAAGGGGACGGCCGCACCAGGGATATCATCGTGGATAAGATCCTGTCTATCGATGAAAGAAAAACAGCCGGGATCCGGTCGTATATCTACCGCTGCCGGAGCCTTGTCGACGGCATGGAAAAAGACTATGAACTCAAATACATTCTGGACGACGCCAAATGGCAGCTCTATAAGATGTGACAGCTGCGCTTCTGTATGTCTATGTGTTGAAATGCGCCCGTATTGGGTATATACTGATACAGGAAAATTCAATAGATAAGGAGTATTTTATATGGGTAGACACGGAACCATCGCAGGAAGAAAAGAAGCACAGGACAGACGCCGCGCTGCACTGTTCACCAAGTATGCCAGAGCCATCACGGTTGCGGCAAAAGCGGGCGGCGATCCCGAGTATAACGCTTCTCTGAAACTTGCCATCGACCGCGCAAAAGGCATCAATATGCCGAACGACAACATCAACCGCGCCATCAAGAAGGGCACCGGTGAGATGGGCGGCGCGGATTTTGTCGAACTGAACTTTGAAGGTTACGGTCCCTCCGGCGTCGCTGTGATCGTCGAGACACTGACCGACAACCGCAACCGGACCACCTCCTCCGTCCGCAGTGCTTTTGATAAATACGGCGGGAATATGGGGGCGCCGGGCTGCGTTTCCTACATGTTCTCCAGAAAGGGCGTTATCGTCATCGAAAAGACGGACGAGATCGACGAGGATGAACTGATGGATGCTGCGCTCGAAGCGGGCATGGAGGATATGCAGACTTACGAGGACAGTTATGAGATCCTGACCGCAATGGAAGATTTCTCGGATGTCAGCGCCGCACTCAAAGAGGCGGGGTATGAATTCGTGGAGGCGGATATCCAGTACATTCCGTCCATGGAAGCGACTCCGAAGGAAGAGGATATCAAGAACCTCAAAAAGATGATCGAAGTCCTGGAGGACAATGATGACGTGCAGGGTGTCCATCACAACTGCGCGATCGATCTGGACGACTGATCCATCATACAGAATCATAAAATCCTGAAATGTGCGTTAAGGTGTACATAATTCAACCTACAACACTGCACTGGGAGCCCGATACGGAGAGGATGCCGGGCCGTCACCGAACGGATGGCAGAGACGATGTTCAGGGCACCCCCCTATTAATAGATAGGGAGTGAATTAGTCACCTGACGGCACTTCGGGATTTTTCTTGGTAAAAAAAGCGTTCCTGTATCAGGAACGCTTTTCTCGTCTCAAAGTCGATGTGCTGTCAGCGGTGATAGAAATATCTGTGGCGCCGCTGCCGGCGTCTTCGGATAGAAGCTGCCAGAAGAAGCAACAGCACAAGGGCGATCGCGATACCGGCTGCGATCAGTGTATTACGCGCGATTCCTTTCAACTCTCTGCCGGGCTGCTGAAAGTCTTCTGTTGAGAGCAGCGGGATGGAAGCGAGTTCCGCATCGCCCTGTTTGATAGTCAAAGTCCCGACCTGATCGCCTTTGAGAACAGGACGGGCAAGTCCTTCCGCAGCCGTAGTTTCATAGGTGACGGGGGCGGATTCCTGTCCGGCGGGGACAAGGCATTTGATCTCGTTCTGTTCGATTTCCACCGGGATGGCAGTCTCTTCGTCGAGCATGATCGGCTCCGCCTGATCAGCTGAGACCGCAACCGTGGAGAGCGCGTAGTTGTTGAAGAAAAACTCCATCAGGGCGCGTGTATCGGCACAATCTTCACTCTGCTGGCCGGCGCCTGCGACCGCAACGATCAGATGGATCCCGTTCTTTTCACCGTATGTGACGAGGTTGAAACCGGATTCTGTGATATACCCGGTCTTACCGCAGACAACAGGCTCATAGTAAGCATATCTGCCGGGGAACATACCGTGTCCGTGCCAGAGTTCCCGGGGCTCGTGTTTATCGGTTTTCGGGATCGTATAAGTGGATGTACTGTCGATTTCGACGAAAGTTTCGTTCTGGACCGCATAGGCCATGATCAGGGAAAGATCGTGTACGGTCGTGTAGTGATCCTCGCTGAACAGTCCGTGCGGGTTGGAGAAATGGCTGTCCGTACAGCCGATCTCGGCAGCCTTGGCATTCATCATATCAGAGAACCCTTCAATACTGCCGCCGACCGTTTCCGCAAGTACGACCGCGCAGTCGTTGCCTGAAGCCAGAAGGAGCCCGTACAGAAGATCCCGGATCTTCACGTGCTCGTACTCATCGAGCGCGATATGGCTGGAAGAGGGATCGATACCGTAGACCGCGTTCATGGATACTTCTGCGACAGTATCCAGATCCGCGTTTTCAAGAACGACGATCGCCGTCAGGATCTTTGTCGTGCTGGCCGGATAGATCCGCTTATCCGCGTTCAGTTCATAAAGAAAGGAATTGGTATCCGTGCAGTAGACAGCTGCATACGGCGAGTACAACGAGATATCGGATGGATCCGGTGTATCCGCTGAAACATCAGCCGTACCGGCACTCCAAAAGCAGATCGCTGTCAGCAGGAACGCAGTGATCGTGCGGAGAAGCCGTTTTTCTGAGCCATTTTTAAGTCTGTCTGTCACTTTTTAAACCTCGGTCAAAAGAATAGCCAACTACAAAATTATACAGTATAATCACGGTAATGAAAAGCGATTAATCCTGCCTTCAGGCAGGCGGACCGGAAGGGAAGTGCCGGAAAGATGTGTGCCTATATCACCTTTGACAATGTCTGCAAATACTACGGCAGTGAACCGCAGCGCATCACTGCGCTCGATCATATGACTTTTGAAGTAGAGCAGGGGGAGTTCTGTGTGATCGTCGGACCAAGCGGTGCCGGCAAGACCACCTTGCTCAACATTCTCGGCGGGATGGACACAGCTGACGAAGGGCAGGTCATATTGGACGGACGCCACATCGAATCGCTCGGCGAACATGCCCTGACATCCTACAGACGGTACGACGTGGGGTTTGTTTTCCAGTTCTATAATCTGGTTCAGAATCTGACGGCTCTGGAGAACATCGAACTTGCTTCTGAGATCTGTAAAGACCCGGTCGGCGCAGAGGAAGTACTGACCAGCGTCGGACTTGCGGACCGCATGGACAACTTCCCCGCTCAGCTTTCGGGCGGCGAACAGCAGCGTGTCGCCATCGCGCGCGCGGTCGCGAAGAACCCGAAGATCCTGCTCTGTGATGAACCGACCGGCGCACTCGACTATAACACCGGCAAAGCGATTCTGCGGCTTCTTTATGACCTCTGCAGGAATACCGGCAAGACGGTCGTCGTGATCACCCATAATTCGGCACTGAAAGCAATGGCTGACCGGGTCATCATGATCAAAAACGGACAGGCTGTCAAACAGCA
>JAWRJC010000099.1:0-20485 GCA_040307715.1 Clostridiales bacterium
GACCCCGATGCTCTTGATCGGGATCTTGACGAGTTCCGCCAGCGGATCCTGTAGCCGCCTTCCCAGCGACATGGCACCGCGTGTCGTCACGTCGAGATCCGGATACTCCTCCGCGGCAAGTTTGGACGCCGAATACACGGACGCCCCCGCCTCGTTGACGATGGTGTACCGGATGTTTCTGCCTGAGCGGCGGATGTACCCCGCCACGAACTCTTCGGTCTCGCGGCCGCCTGTGCCGTTGCCGATGACGATCGTATTGATGTCATATTTCGCGCAGAGCGATTCGAGGACCTTCTCGGAACCTGCGAGATCCCGGCGCGGCTGGGTCGGGTAGATCGTCGTGTGGTCGAGCAGTTTGCCGGTCTCGTCCAGCACAGCCACCTTGCAGCCCGTCCGGTACCCCGGGTCGATGCTCACGATGCGGGCGCCGCGCACAGGCGGGACCATCAGAAGGCTCTCGGTATTGCGGCCGAAAACCTTGATCGCTTCCTCCTGCGCCTTCTCGGTCAGCATATTGCGCATTTCCCGTTCGATGGACGGCGCGATGAGCCGTTTGTACGCGTCCTGCAGCGTGTCTTCCATGAGCGCCGCATCCGTGCTGCCGCGTTTTAAGAACCGCTTCTCCAGGATCTCCTCCATCATCGCTTCGTCGGTGCGGACGGAGACCTTGAGTTTTTTCTCCTTTTCCCCGCGGTTGATTGCCAGGATACGGTGCCCCGGAATCTTCGACAGAGCCTGCTCGAAGTCCTTGTAGTTGTCGTAGGTGCCCTGCTCGTCCTCTTCCCCGGCTGTCACGGCGATGGTCGCTGTCTTTTCGGTGCGGGTGCGGATGCGGCCTGTCATTTCAGGATCGTCTGCCGCGATCTCCGCGACGATGTCGCAGGCACCGGCGACAGCGTCTTCCGCGGTCGGCACTTCTTCGCTGATGAATGCCGCCGCCTCCTGCAGGAGCGGCGCGCCGCTTCTCTGCGCAAGCAGCATCCCGGCGAGCGGGTCGAGCCCTCTGGCTTTCGCCTTGGCGGCGCGGGTCAGGCGTTTCTTCTTAAACGGCTTGTACAGGTCCTCCACGCGCTGGAGGATGGTCGCTTCGCCGATCTGCGATTCCAGCTCCGGGGTGAGCTTTCCCTGCTCCCCGATGAGCCGCAGTACCTCCTGCTTGCGTTCCTCCAGGCCGCGCAGATATGTAAGCCGCTCTTCAAAAGCCCGCAGGGACGTATCGTCCATCCCGCGGGTCATCTCTTTCCTGTATCTGGCGATGAAGGGGATCGTATTTCCCTCATCAAGAAGGCGGATGACCTGATCCGCCTGTTCCTTCCCGATGCTGAGTTCCTCAGCTATGATGCGTGCGATGTCTATGACCGCCACCGTCCTTTCCGCAGGCGCCGCAGCGCCGTTTACTTGTCCGCTTCCTTACCGCTCTTGAGCATTTCATCGATGAACAGATCGATATCCCCGTCCATGACCGCCTGCACATTGCCCATCTCCGCACCGGTCCGGTGGTCTTTGACCATCGTGTACGGCTGGAAGACGTAGGAACGGATCTGGCTGCCCCAGGTGATCTGGCTGTAATCGCCTTGCAGGTCCTTCAGATCCTGCAGTTTTTCCCGTTCCTTGAGCTCGATCAGCCGGCTCATGAGGATCTTCATGGCCTGCTCTTTGTTCTGATGCTGCGAGCGTTCGTTCTGGCAGGTGACGACGATGTTCGTCGGATAGTGCGTGATGCGGATGGCGCTGTCCGTCTTATTGACGTGCTGGCCGCCCGCGCCGCTCGACCGGTATGTATCGATGCGGATGTCCTGCGGATCGATCTCCACTTCGACCGTGTCGTCGATCTCGGGTGTCACATCCACCGAAGCGAACGATGTATGCCGTCTGCCGGAACTGTCGAACGGAGAGATGCGGACGAGCCGGTGAACACCCTTCTCGGTCTTGAGATACCCGTAGGCGTGCGGCCCTTCCACGAGGATCGTGGCGCTGTTGATGCCCGCTTCTTCATCGTCCTGATAATCGAGCACCTTGACCTTGTAGCCTTTCTTCGCCGCCCAGCGGGTGTACATGCGGTAGAGCATCTCCGCCCAGTCCTTGGCGTCGTTGCCGCCGCTGCCGCCGTGCACGGAGAGGATCGCGTTGTTGTCGTCGTACTCTCCGGAAAGGAGCGTTCGGATGCGGAAGGCTTCGAGATCCTTCGTGAGCGATCCCTTCGTCTCCTCGATCTCGGGGAGAAGCGATTCGTCCTCTTCCTCCTCAGCCATCTCGATGAGTACGTCAAGATCGGAAAGCGCCTTTTCCAGATCGTCATACGTGCCCAGTTCGTCCTCAAGGCTCTTCTTTTCCTTCAGGACCTTCTGGGCCGCCTTCTGATCGTTCCAGAAATCCGCTTCCGCGATCTTCGTATTCAGTTCGTCGAGCCGCGCCCGCATGCCCGCAAGATCCAGAGAATCCCCGATCTCCTCGAGCGTCTTCCGGATCTCCGGCATTTCCAGTTTTACAGCGTCCAGCTGCAGCATAATCTCCTCCGTTCCGTCAAATGGCCGGCAGCCGCAAAAGCGGCCGCCGGTCAGTGTTTCTCATATTGCTGTTTATTCTTCGATGTCGATATACTGCGCGTCGATCACCGGGACCGTGTAATCGCCGAATTCCGAGTTGAATTCCATCATGTCATTCTCGACGATGCCGTATACCGTCACGACATCCCAGTCTTCGACCTCCGGCATGCCTTCCTTGTCCGGGTTGCACTTGATGATGATCGTACCGCCGTAGTACATCTCATACTCCGAATCAAAGATCGTATCCGTCAGGAGGTACTTCATTCCGTCTTCTTCCTTGACCTCGAAGACCTCGCCGGTGAACTCCACATTCTCGCCCGCATACGAATCGAGCTCATCGAACAGTTCGTCATACGGTACTAGCATGCAGTTCTCTTTGTAGGTTGCCGGATCCACGTTGGTGCCGCTGCCGCCGGATCCGCCGAAACCGCCGGTGACTGCCCAGAAGATCCCGCCCGCGACCAGCAGACCGATGATGATGAAGAGGGGGATCAGGAACTTTTTCTTGCCGCCCTTTTTCACCGGGGGCTGCTGGTTCATGTAATCGCCCTGCGGCATGCTGTACGGAGCCGCCCCATCGGTCGCGCCGGTGTTCCACTGCGCATTGCTCTGCGCGGAGGGCATTCCCTGCGCGCCCTGCGTCTGTCCGTATTCATAGGGCATACCCTGCGGCTGTGTCATACCGGCTGCCGCCTGGGTAAATCCATCTGTCTGCGGTGCCGCCTGCGTGAAGCCTTCGCTCACCGGTGCCGCCTGCGCAAAACTGTCATTCACCGGCGCCGCGCCGCCCGTCGGGCTGGTGCTCCACTGCGCTTCGTCCGCCGGGGCCGTCTGCGCAAAGAAGTCGTTCATCGGTGCCGCCTGAGCAAATCCGTCCGCTGCCGGCGCTGCGGCTGCCTCTTCAGCCGGTGCTGCAGCTGCTTCTTCGACTGCTTCCGCTGCTTCTTCGACTGCTTCCTCAACCGTTTCTTCAGCTTCTTCGACAGCTTCCGCTGTTTCTTCGACCGCTTCCTCAACCGTTTCTTCAGCTTCTTCGACAGCTTCCGCCGCCTCTTCAGCCGGCGCCGCAACGGCTTCTTCAACTGCTTCGACGGCTTCCTCGACCGGCGCTGCAGGCGCAGCTGTGAATCCCTCTACCGGCGGCACACCCGGAGCCGGAGCGCCCGGCATAAATCCGTTCCCGCCAATGGGAGCGCTTGTAAAACCATCATTTGCAGAGAATGCCATGCCGGCTGCCGCTGCTGCCGGCGATGCTTCCGGTGCTGCTTCCGGGACTGCCGGAGCTGGTTCTTCCACAGGCTGCGGTTCCACGGCCGGTGCTACCTTTGTTCCGCAGAATTCACAGAACAGGCTGTCGTCAGCGATCTGTTTCCCACAATGCTTGCAATACATGATGTTCCTCCTTTTGCTTTCACATCACATGCTATTATCAGGACAAGTTTCTGCCGCAGCAGTGCTTGTATTTCTTGCCGCTGCCGCAGGGACACGGATCGTTGCGGCCGACCTTGGGCAGATCGCGCCGGACCGTTTCCTGCTTTTTCTCGCGCGGCGGGACTTTCATCGCCTGCTGGGGACCGCCCTGCGCAGCCGCTGCTGCCTGAGCGCTGTCATCTACATACTCATCCTTTTTATCTTCGCCCTTGCCGAACACTTCTTTGCGTTCGGTCTTCGTGCGCAGCGTAACGTTGTAACAGAACTTGACGGTCTCTTCCTTGATCGCGCCTTCCATCTCTTCGAACATATCGAAGCCTTCCTGCGCGTAAGCCGCCGCCGGGTCCACACCGCCCAGACCGCGGAGCCCGATGCCGTTCTTGAGCTGGTCCATCGCGTCGATGTGGTCCATCCACTTGTTGTCCACAACACGGATCAGGATCATGCGCTCCAGTTCGCGCATGCGGTCAGCGCCGATCTCGGCTTCTTTCTCTTCGTAGAGCCGCTCAAACTCCCGGATGATATCCTCGCGGAGCGATTCCGGTGTCATCGCCGCGACTTCGTCGGAGTCGTATTCAAATCCCTCAAACCGCGGGCAGATGCTCTGCAGGTCTTTGGTCAGAGTCTCAAAATCCCACTCGTCGGCGTATTTGCTGTCCGCGACGATCGCGCCCATGTACTCGTCCACGAGCTCTCCCATCATGTTCATAACATGCCCGCGCAGGTCTTCGCCGAACAGGACGCGCCGGCGCTCGCCGTAGATGATCTCGCGCTGCTTGTTCATGACGTTGTCGTACTGCAGGACATATTTACGTGCGGAGAAGTTGCGGCCTTCGACCTTCTTCTGCGCGTTCTCGATGCTGCGGGTGATCATGCCCGCCTCGATGGCTTCGTCCTCCTCGACACCGAGCCGGTCGACGACGCTCTTCATGCGTTCGCCGCCGAACAGTCTGAGAAGATCGTCCTCCAGCGAAATACAGAACTGCGTTTTACCGGGGTCACCCTGACGGCCGGAACGGCCGCGCAGCTGGTTGTCGATGCGGCGGGATTCGTGGCGCTCCGTACCGATGATGTACAGACCGCCCAGTGCAATGACGCGGTCCTGCTCTTCTTTGCGTTCCGCGGTGAACTTGTCGCGCAGCGCGAGGAACCGCTCATGCGCCGCGATGACTTCCTGGTCGTCGGTCGGCACGAACGTACGCGCCTTGTAGATCATCTCGTCGGAGTAGCCCTCCTTGGTCATCTGGCGGCGCGCTTCGAATTCGGGGTTGCCGCCCAGGATGATATCGGTACCGCGGCCTGCCATGTTGGTCGCGATGGTGACCGCCCCTTCGCGGCCTGCTTCCGCGACGATCGCTGCTTCCTTTTCATGCTGTTTGGCGTTCAGGACGTTGAAGTTCTTGATGCCGCGCTTTTGCAGCTGGTCGGCGATGATCTCGGATTTTTCGATCGAAATAGTACCGACCAGGACCGGCTGGCCCTTCTCGTGCGCCTCGACGATGCGGTCGACGATCGCCTTGTACTTGCCGCGTTCCGTCGCGAAGACTGCGTCCTGCATGTCGTTACGGACGACCGGACGGTTGGTCGGGATGACGACAACGTCCATGTTGTAGATATCCCGGAACTCATCTTCCTCGGTCTTTGCGGTACCGGTCATGCCGGCCAGTTTGCCGTACATGCGGAAATAGTTCTGCAGGGTGATCGTCGCCAGCGTGCGGGACTCCGAGCGGACGCTCACGCCTTCCTTCGCCTCGATGGCCTGGTGCAGACCGTCCGAGTACCGGCGGCCGAACATCAGACGGCCGGTGAATTCATCGACGATGACGATCTCGCCGTCCTTGACGATATAGTCCACGTCACGGTGCATGATATTGCGGGCTTTCAGGGCCTGCATGACGTGGTGGTTGATCTCCATGTGCTCCGGGTCGGAGAAATTGTCGATCCTGAAGTACGCTTCGCACTTCGCGACGCCCTCCTCGGTAAGAGAGATCTGCTTTTCCTTCTCCTCGACCGTGAAGTCTTTCTCGTTTTTGAGCATCTTGACGAACCGGTCCGCCTGCTTGTACAGATCGGTGGACTTGTCGCCCTTGCCGGAAATGATCAGCGGGGTCCTCGCCTCGTCAATGAGGATGGAGTCCACTTCGTCGACGATGGCGTAGTGGAGATCGCGCTGCATCATGGCCTCTTTGTAGGTGACCATGTTGTCTCTCAGGTAATCGAAACCGAACTCGTTGTTCGTTCCGTAGGTGATGTCGCACAGATAGGCATCACGGCGCTGCTCGGTGGTGATGCCGTGGACGACGACACCGACGCTCATCCCGAGGAAGGTGTAGACCTGCCCCATCCACTCCGCGTCGCGCTTGGCGAGGTAATCGTTGACGGTGACGACGTGGACGCCTTTGCCCTCGAGGGCATTGAGGTAGGTCGGAAGCGTCGCGACGAGCGTTTTACCTTCACCTGTCTTCATCTCGGCGATCCGGCCCTGGTGCAGGGCGACGCCGCCGATGAGCTGAACGCGGAAGTGCTTCATGCCCAGCGTTCTCCAGGCCGCTTCACGGCAGACTGCGAACGCTTCGGGGAGGATGTCGTCGAGCGATTCGCCCGCCGCGAGCCGCTCCTTCAGGTACGGCGTCATCGCGCGCAGCTCGTCGTCCGTTTTCGCTGTCATCTCCTGATCCAGCGCTTCCACCCGATCGACGATCTTCTCGATCTTCTTGACTTCCTTGGCGTTCAGATCGCCAAAGATCTTTTCCATTAAGCTCATATTGTTCTGTCCTTTCCGGCCGCCCGCAGGCAGCCCGGTGATATTTTATTCCGCGTCATCCTCCGGTGCGTCGGAGACTTCGAGGTTGATCTCCAGGGCTTTTTTGTCGGTCGCCTTGGTGACCCGCCCGCGGAATACTTTCTTATCTATAGTGACCTCAAAGCGGTCGCCCTTTTCCGGCAGTTTGTCCAGACACAGGACCACCCAGCCGTTGACGGTGTTGGCGTCGATCTCCTCATCCACATCGAAGTAATCGAGCACCTTACTCAGCGACGCGTTGCACAGCACGCGGTAGCTGCCGTTCTGGAGTTCCGTGATCTCCTGGCTCATGATCGCGTCATGCTCGTCGTAGATCTCGCCGACGAGTTCCTCGATGATGTCCTCCATCGTGACGAGACCTTCCGTGCCGCCGTATTCGTCGACGATGATCGCCATGTGGGTCTTCATCGACTGGAGCTTGCGCAACAGGCTGCTGATCCTCATGCTGCCCGCGACGAAAACGACCGGTTTGACGAAATCCGAGACCGTGTGATCGCTGCCGAGCACATAGTTGTGAAAGTCTTTCTCGTTGAGAACGCCCTGGATGCTGTCCAGGTCATCTTCATAGACCGGCAGCCGCGAGAATCCGGTCGTCCGGAAGACATCCTGGATCTCCTCTTCGGTCATCGACAGATCGATCGCGACGATGTCGACGCGCGGGGTCATGACCTCCTCCGCCTCGACCTCATTGAACTCGATGGCGTTCTGGATGAGTTCGCTTTGTTCCTGTTCAAGGGATCCTTCCGTCTCCGCCTCTTCGACCATGGTCAGGAGTTCATCCTCCGAAATATTGCGGCTCCCGCTGACCTTGAAAACCTTGCTCAGGAGCTTTTTCCAGAGAGAGAAAACGTAATTAACGGGTGTCAGGACCCACATGACCGCGCGGATCAGCGGCGCGGAAAACATGGAAAAGCTTTCCGGCGATTCTTTGGCGAGACTCTTCGGCGAGATCTCCCCGAAGATCAGGACAACGAGTGTCATCACCAGAGTCGCGTAGCTGGCGCCTTTGCTGCCGTACAGCTGCACGAACAGCATCGTGGCGATGGCGGTCATGCCGATATTGACGATGTTATTGCCGATGAGGATCGTCGAGAGCAGTTTGTCGTACTTGCCGATGAGCGACAGTACGCGTTCCGCCCTGCGGTCCCCGTCCATTGCCATGTTCTTGATCTTGATGCGGTTGACCGAGGTGAACGCCGTTTCCGTCGCAGAGAAATACCCTGACAGGATCACGAGGACGGCGATGACCGCGATCATCCATGCTGTGTGATCATCCATATGGATGGTACCTCCTCTATCGCATACCTTTTGGTATTATATCACAGAATCGCCGCCGTTTCACAGGAATCCCGTACTGCATCCGCCGCGGAACCGCCCTGCCGCCTGCCTCCCGGACAGTATACCGTGCTAACATTAAGTTTTCTTAAGTGCCCGCCTGAAATCTTCCACGCCTCTCCCAAATGTGGTAGGATAAGAGGTGGTTTACCGCAGGAATGCAATGCGGACCAACATAAAATCTACATTAATAGGCAGGTATTGCTATGAAAAAACAATCCAACAGAGACTTTTCTCCCCGCAGAGCAAAACGCTACCGGATCATCAAGATCCGCCGGTTCCTGCTCGCGCTGGTCATCCTGGCACTGATCGCGCTGATCGCGATCCTGGGTGTCAAACACCTGCTCAACCGGTCCGGATACAACAGTGAATCCGGATTCCAGAAGTTCGCGCAGGAGACGATGAAAAGGATCGACGGCAAAGGCGACCTTTACGGCGGAGAATTCCAGTACGAATACGGCGAACCGATGTCATTCGCCACGATCATGCCGTCAACAGGCTATGAGGCGATCGACAACGCGGTCGCAACCACCTGGGCACAGGACCGCAAGAACTTCGAGAATGACAATCAGACCGTCGCACAGACCAACCAGGTCGCTCTCATGGCCGCCTACGAAGCATCCGAAACGCCGTATGACGCCGAGGGACTCGCGGTCCACACCTACAAGTACAGCAAGATCGACGATGAAGAAACGCTCATCGAGCGGGTCGACTGCTACAACATCGCGACCAAGACCGGCGGCGAGCTGACACTTTCCCAGATGTTCTACGGCGATTACACAGCCGTCTACAAGCAGGAAGCCGAAGCCTTCCTCAAAGATAAGTACGCGGAATCGCTCACCGAAGACTACGCCGCTCAGATCGACGCGGCAAAAGAAAACTTCATCCTCACCAATGACGGCGTGAAGTTCTTCTTCAACAGCGGCACTGTCGCCAGCGCGGACCAGGGAGCGGTCAGCTTCACTATCCCGTATGAGAAGTTCGAAGGCTCTATCCGTGATGACATCGGCAAACGCATCATCGACCCGTCCAAGCCGATGGTCGCGCTGACCTATGATGACGGTCCGAGTGTCGACAATTCGACCGACCGGATCCTCAACGTCATGGAAGAATACGATGTCGTCTGCACCTTCTTCGAACTGGGCGAACGCGTGGATGAAGAAGGCGACAGAGGCGCGCAGCTGCTGCAGCGCGAACTCAAACTCGGCTGCGAAGTCGGCTCCCATTCCTACAGCCACCCCAACCTTTACGAACTGAGCACGGAAGGTATCCAGAACGAAGCGCAGAAGAGCATCGACGCGATCACGCGCGCGACCGGCCAGCCGCCGACGATCATGCGGCCGCCCTACGGCAACGGTAGTGATGAGATCGCGCAGATCTTCGGCCTGCCCTCCATCAACTGGGATGTCGATACGCTCGACTGGTCCAGCCGCAACGCGGACGCGGTCGTTGAAGAAGTTCACAAGATCGGCAACCTTGACGGCTGCATCGTCCTGATGCATTCGATCTACAGTTCCTCCGCCGAGGCGACAGAGCGGATCGTCCCCGAGCTCGTCGAGCAGGGCTACCAGCTCGTCACCGTCAGCGAACTGCTGCAGTACAAATACGGATATACACCGATCGAAGTCAAAGACTACGGCTACTACTTCCGCGGTGAATGAGAAACGCAAAGAAAGCCGCCCATCCCGGGCGGCTTTTTTTAGTGTTGTACTATTCGGAGTCCTTGCTTTATCGAGGTCATAGGGCAAGAGTATGGTGGTCCGGCAATGAAAAAGGAGCCCCGGAGGACTCCTTTTTTTATTGCGTGTTCCGCGTTCGCGGGAAGCGGTTTAGAGCTTCTCGAGCAGCGCGTCGACAACCGGCATACCATCGCCAACGACAGCATAGTCGGAAGCGCCGAAGACCGGAGCTTCACCGTCGCTGTTGACGGAGATGATCAGGCCGGCATCCTTCATGCCGCAGAGGTGATGCGCAGCGCCGGAGATACCGAAGCCAACGTAGACTTTCGGACGAACGCCCTTGCCGGACGTACCGATCATCTTGCTGTCATCCGGAACCCAACCTTCGTCGACGACCGGTCTGGTGCAGCCGGTGGTACCGCCCATCTTAGCAGCCAGTGCTTCGAGCTTGTCCCAGTTCTCCTGGGAGCCAACGCCGAAACCACCGCAGACGATGAGTTCAGCCTTCTCGACCGGAATGCCTTCGGGCTCTTTCTCGACAACTTCGATCGCCTTGATCTTGGAGTTGGTGTTGTCAACAACAGCCGGATCGACAGCGATGACTTCGCAGTCTTTCGCTTCCAGAGCTTCAGCCGTGAACAGGCCGGGCTTGATGCTGGCGATCTGCGGTCTTGTGTTCGGGATCAGGATCTCGCCGATGA
Source organism: Clostridiales bacterium (assembly GCA_040307715.1). GTDB lineage: Bacteria > Bacillota > Clostridia > Peptostreptococcales > Anaerovoracaceae > RUG13615. The sequence goes on from JAWRJC010000099.1 coordinate 10,496, forward strand.
CCTTGCCGCCGAATGCCGGAACGTGTGTTACGAATTCGCCATTGTCTCTGAGAACGAGGTCGACGCAGTGCGCAGCACCGGCGGTCTTGAACTGCAGAGCGATGGTCGGAGCCAGTTCTTCACCATAGGTGGAAGCCGGCATCAGGACAACGTCCGGGTTGAACATCTTGATGGCTTCGCCGACTGCTGCGGAGAAGTAATCCACGTTGAAGATGTTGAGTTTGGCGTTCTCGCAGAAGTAAACTGCGTCAGCGCCAGCCTTGGACAGTTCTTCAACTGCCGCTTTTGTGTCGTCACCAACTGTGACGTAAACGATCTTGACATCGTCGCCTGTGAAGAGGCTGCGGGCCTTGCTCATCAGTTCGAGAGCGGAGGACTGAACTTTGCCGTTGTCAAGTTCTGCATAGACCATAATGTTCTTGTTTTCCATTTGTCCTTCCTCCTTTCCTTAGAGCTGATAGCCAGACTTCTTGATGACGTCGATGATCTTGTCGGCGATCTCTTCCGGTTCACCGGTGAGCTTGGTGCCGGCTCTCGCCATGTCAGGCTCGATGAAGCTGCCGGGCTGCGTCGGGCTGCCGGGCAGGCCGATGTACTTCTCGTCGACATCCAGATCCGCTTTGCCCCAGATGGTCAGCGGCTTTTTCTTGGACTTGATGATGCCCATCGCGGTGACCATTCTCGGCTTGTTAGCGCCTCTGGCGATACCGATAACTGCCGGAAGTTCAACTTCGTAAGCAACGTAGCCGTTCGGGGTCTTTTTCTTGACCTTGGCAACGCCGTCTTCGACTTCCATCTCGATGATGTTGCTGATATGGGGCAGTTCCATCCACTCGCCGATCTGGGAGATCATCTGGGAGGTAGCACCATCAGCAGACTCGTTGCCGCCGAGGACGATATCAGCTTCGATACCGATCTTCTTGAAGCCCTGGACCAGGGTGTAGGAAGTTGCGAAGGTGTCAGCACCGCCGAATGCTCTGTCGCTCAGGATGTACGCTTCGTCAGCGCCCATCGCCAGACATTCTTTGATCTGGGGAGCATTGAAGTCCGGGCACATCGCGACTGCGATGACTTTGCCGCCGAACTTGTCTCTCAGCGCCAGACCAGCTTCGAGAGCGTTTTTGTCGGTCGGGTTGACAATGGAATCAATCCCTTCTCTGACCAGTCTCTTGGTAACGGGATCCAGTCTGAGCTTGTCGTACTGCTCGGGATCCGGTACCGGTTTCACACATACTACAATATTCACGTCGTTTCTCCTTTTGAATATAGTACTTTATTTTTCAGCGGGCATACGCGAGGCATGCCCGCCAATAACCATTATATCACAAGCCTACGCGAATTTCTTCAACGTGTCAGCAGCGATGACCATCTTGTGGACTTCGTTCGTGCCGCCGGGGCTGATCGCAGCCAGCGCGTCTCTCATGTATCTGTCGACCGGATACTCGGTGATGACGCCGTAGCCGCCCATCAGTTCGATGCAGTGCTGTGCGCTTTCAACAGCAGCTCTGGTAGCGAAGAGCTTCGCCATGCCGTTCCACAGTGTGGTCGCCTGACCTTCGTCTTTGTAGCAGGCAGCTCTGTAGATCAGGGCTCTGCCGATCTCCCAGTTCAGACGGATCTCAGCAATGTGCCACTGGATCGCCTGAATCTTCGCGAGCGGCTTGCCGTAGATGATACGGTCGTTCGCGAACTTGACAGCTTCTTCCATGCAGCCCTTCATGATGCCGACGCAGATCGCGGACATGGACGCACGGCCGATCTCACCGATCTCTTTCAGAGCGATCTTCGCGCCTTCGCCGTCCTTACCGAGCATTGCGCTGGCCGGAACTCTGCAGTTGGTCAGGATCATGTCGCCTGTGAGGGAGCCTCTCATACCGGACTTGTTCTCCAGTCTGCCCGGCTTGATGCCCGGGTTGTCCATCGGAACGATGAACGCGGACAGGACGTTGTGGCCCTTCGCGTCAACACCGGTCTTCGCGGTGACGATGCAGTAGTCGCAGTTGTGGGAGTTGGTCAGGAAGCACTTACGGCCGTTGATGATGTAGTCGTCGCCATCCTTCTCAGCAGTGACCTTGTGGTTGTACAGGTCGGTACCGCCGCCCGGCTCGGTAACAGCCAGGGACCAGATCGCGGAGCCGTCGCACATGCCGGGCAGGTACTTCTGCTTCTGCTCTTCAGTACCGAAATCGTTCATGCCGCCGACTGCCAGCTGATGCGCGAAGAGGAATGTGGTGAAACCAGCGGAAGCCTTACCGAACTCTTCCATTGCGATGATGCGTTCGACATGGCCCAGGCCTACGCCACCGTACTCTTCCGGAACAAAGATGCCAAGGACACCCAGTTCGCCGACGAGCGGGAACAGTTCGCTCGGGCAGCTGTGGTCCTCATCCCACTTCGCAGCGTTGGGAGCAAGGTACTCCTCTGCGAATTCTCTGAATGCCTGCTGCAGCATCTTCTGTTCTTCTGTGAAATGAACATTCATAGACTTTTTCCTCCTATATGAATAGATGTTATGAATAGGCTTGTTGCCGCTGCAGAATCGCTCCTGCAGGCCCGGCTTTTGCATTTACCGCAAAATGCCGTGCTGAAATATTGTACCACGTTGACAATTTTCTATCAAGGCGTTTGGCTTGAAAAATGCGCTTTTCCGGAACACCGAACTTTCTGAAATCGGCTTCCTTTTCCTGTATCCGGCCTGTCTTTTCAGGCTAGTCCACAAACGCCTCGTAAATCGCGCGCGTCGCGTTCTCAAAATCGTCGTTTTCCACACCGACGATGATGTTCATTTCGCTGCTGCCCTGATCGATCATACGGATATTGACGCCCGCTTCCGCCAGCGCTGTGAACAGTCTGGCCGCGACGCCGAGCCGGTAGCTCATGCCGACGCCTACGGTAGCGAGCAGCGCCATGTTCTCAAAGACTTCGATGGTGTCCAGTTTGAGCTGCTTGCTCAGTTCCTCGGTGACTTCCTCGATCCGCCCGGCCAGTTCCCTGTCGTCCACGACGATGGACAGGGTATCGATACCGGTCGGCATGTGCTCGATCGGAATGTTGAAGTCTTCCAGGATACCGGTCAGACGGCGGATAAAGCCGCGTTCCTGGTTCATGCGGTTCTTATACAGGTTGATGACCGTGAAGCCCTTGCTGCCGGCAATGCCGGTGACCGTGCGTTTCTTCGACTCTTCGGTGGGCTCCGCCGTAATGAATGTGCCGGGGTCATCCGGCATATTGGTATTACGGATATTGATCGGGATCTCCGACGCACGCACCGGATAGATCGCGTCCTCGTGCAGGACAGAAGCGCCCATGTAGGACAGCTCGCGCAGCTCCTTGTAGGAAATGTGGCTGATCGGCTTGGGGTTCTTGACGATCCGCGGATCCGCCATCAGGAATCCGGACACATCCGTCCAGTTCTCGTAGATGTCCGCGCCGACCGCACTGGCCACGATGGAGCCGGTGATATCGGAACCGCCGCGGGAAAAGGTCTTGATGCTTCCGTCCGGTTTGGATCCGTAAAATCCGGGAATGACTGCGTGATCATGACCAGCCAGCGCTGCTGCCAGCGCTTCGTTGGTTTCCTTCTCGAGGAACCGCCCTTTCGCGTCAAACAGGATCGTCCCTTCCGCATCCACGAAATCGTACCCCAGATACGCTGCAATCAGCTTGGCATTGAGGTACTCGCCGCGGCTCGCGATGTAGTCTTCCGACGCGCCGGTCTTCATGGCTTCAAGGATCTTATCATATTCGTCCAACAGTCCCGCATCGACGCCGAGGTTGAACGCGACCGCGCTGAACCGGTCGCAGACCACCTGGAACAGCTGCTCATACGGCAGATGGTGCTCGATGTGCATCTTGCAGGAGTACAGGAGATCCGTGATCTTGCTGTCCTCGGGGAACCGCTTGCCCGGTGCGGATACGACCACGTAATGGATGTCCGGATCTTTATCGATGATTTCTTTGATCTTTGCCAGCTGGATGCCGTCTGCGACGGAAGAACCGCCGAACTTCGCAACTTTCATTCCCATTCTTTTGCTTCCTTCTTTCTTTCTTACTGATGTCTTCTTATTCTGTCATACCGGCGGACGCAAGCTGCCGCAGGCACAGTTTTTTACAGAGCCTCCCGCAGCTTCAGCTCTTCGCGGAGTTCTTCCGCCTTGTCGGTCTTCTCCCATGTCAGGTCAAGATCGGTCCGGCCGAAATGCCCGTATGCCGCCACCTGCCGGTAGATCGGTCTGCGCAGGTCCAGCTTGTCGATGATCGCCGCCGGCCGCAGATCGAAGTGTCTGGTCACGATCTCCGCCAGTTCGTCATCGGAGACGATACCGGTGCCGAAGCTGTCGACCAGGACAGAGACCGGATGCGCGACGCCGATCGCGTACGCCAGCTGGATCTCACAGCGCTTCGCCAGCCCTGCCGCCACCAGATTTTTGGCAACGTATCTGGCCGCGTAAGCTGCGGAACGGTCGACCTTCGTCGGGTCTTTGCCGCTGAACGCACCGCCGCCGTGACGGGCATATCCTCCGTAAGTATCTACTATGATTTTTCGTCCTGTCAACCCCGAATCCGCATACGGACCGCCCTTGACGAACCGCCCGGTCGGATTGACGTAGTACCTGGTCTTTTCGTCCAGGAAGATCTCCGGGATGATGGGCCGGATCACGTGCTCGATGATGTCCTTGCGGATCGTCTCCAGGGTGACATCCTCGTCGTGCTGCGTGGAGACGACGACCGCGTCCACGCGCACCGGCACATCCTCTTCATACTCGACCGTGACCTGCGTCTTGCCGTCCGGTCTGAGGTACGGCAGGGTGCCGTTCTTGCGGACCTCCGCGAGCCGCCGGGAAAGGCGGTGTGCCAGGGAGATCGGCAGCGGCATCAGCTCGGGCGTTTCATCACAGGCAAACCCGAACATCATGCCCTGGTCGCCGGCGCCGATCTGATCGTACGGATCCTCGTCCGCTGCGTCGTCTCTCTTCTCGAGCGCCGCATCAACACCCATCGCGATATCGGGAGACTGCTCATCCACTGCCATCACAACAGCGCAGGTATTGCCGTCAAAGCCATACTCGCTCCTGTCGTAGCCGATGTCGCAGATGACATCGCGGGCGATCTTCGGGATATCGACATAGCACTCGGTCGTGATCTCCCCCATGATCATCGCGTACCCGGTCTTGACGGTCGTCTCCGCCGCGATACGCCCCATCGGGTCTCTCTCGAGGATCGCGTCTACGATGGCGTCCGAGATCTGGTCGCAGACTTTATCCGGATGCCCTTCTGTGACTGATTCTGATGTAAACAGTTTTTTCATTTTTGCTCCTTTCCGGATCCTGTATGGAAAAAGCCTCTTCGAAAGAAGAGGCTCGCATAATCTTTGCTTTCCCCTCATCTTTCAGCTCTCGCTGTAGGATTTGGCACCCGCATGCTTGCCGCACCGGGTTGCCGGGCTTCACTGGGCCTAGTCCCTCCGCCACTCTTAATAAGGATCCTTACATATATAATTGTAACGCACCTATCGTACTATGACGACTCCGTGCTGTCAACAGAAGCGGCAGAATCTGCAGTGCCTTTTTCTGGCCGCTCAGTCGAACCTGTACATCTGCCGGATCTCTTCCTTCAAGGGAGCTCCGACTGCACGCACGGCAGCAGCCGCAAGGACATGCGTCGGATCGATGTTGGGCCTGTCGATGCCGAATTCGCTGAACGCGATCGGCAGTTCCGTGCACCCGAGCACCATCGTCTTTGCACCGTGCGCCGCAAGATCATCCATCGCCGCGTTAAACCCGGTCAGGTCGATCTCCATATTGCCCGCTTTGATCCCCTTGTAAATGACATCCATGACGTGCTGCTGCCCGGCCGGATCCGGCACGAGCGTCTTGATGCCGGCCGCCTCGAAGGCTCTGCGGTACACACCGGACTGCACTGTGCCGTCCGTCGCCAGCAGGCCGACCGTATCGATGCCCAGCCTTTTCACCGCCGCGGCGGTCTCGTTGATCATGTGCAGGAACGGGATGTCCACGATCGAGGACACCAGGTCATAGTAATAGTGCGCCGTGTTGCACGGCATGACCAGCACGTCTGCGCCTGCCGTCTGCAGAGTCAGGGCGCTTTTTTCCATCTCCGGAACGGGATCTTTCCCGCCGCCAAGGATCGACGCCGTCCTGTCGGCGATCTCCGTATTGCTGTCAATGAGGACGCGCACATGGTCCTGGTCCTTTTCCGCTTTTGTCACTTCGATGATCTTTCTGAACAGGTCACATGTCGCAAGAGGTCCCATGCCTCCGACGATGCCGATCGTAGCTTTCATGCCGGCACTCCTTTATTCCGTACGATTAGAACTATACCTTAATAATAGATTATAGGCGGTTCCGCCTTCTCTGCAAGGCTTTTGGCACCGCTTATTCTCCCGGAACCGCCTTGTCCGCTCCGTGCCGGATGGTATAATAGACCCATGGAACGCAATTTTCGCCTCATCAAGGGAGGCCTGAAGGACAAGACGGAATGGCGGCGGTATTTCATCTCCGCCTATGTGACCGACACCCGGCTCATGGGTGTTCTTGGCATGTACATCCACTGGCGCGCCGCGGACAACGGACAGACTGCGGACTTCCACCAGTTCTTTTATTTTGACGCCGAAGAGACCGGCTTTGAGACCTACCTCGGGCTCTGGTCGGACGATCCGCAGGAAGTCGCGGAAAAGGAACGCGAGAACAGCGGCGGGCTTGGCGGGAAAAAAGTCAATCTGACTCTCACCGAAGCCAAACACATCCTCCGGCACTATCTGGAATTCAACAGAGCGCACGGACTGCCGATGCCGCCCGGTAAAGAGGAGTATCTTTCGCTGCTCAAAGACCTGCCGCCGCTCAGCGAGGAGGAGGAATTCTGGCTCCTCAAAAAGCAGTGCGCTCCGGTCACATCCGAGTACGCGCTGATCCATTACTTCCTGATGCGCAGCTTTGGCAAAGATCTGGAGGCAGTCGGGCTGCTCACCGGCGACGGGCGCAGACAGGATGTCTACCCCGCCTGCGGGATCGCCGCGATGTGCCGCAACGCGATCCGTGAAGAACACGGACTGTTCCATTGCGATTCGCTGATCGAACACGGCGGGCAGTACGAAGTCGTCGTTACGAAGATCCGCGTCACGGACATGAAGATCGAAAAATGCGAGATGGTCTCCGCCATGCCGGTCACTCCGCAGGAGGCGGCCCTGATCCTCTCGCGCCCCGAATTCATCACCGTCTACCGCGTGCTCGACGCCGGTCTGTTCGATCTCGATGAAGACGAAGACTACGACGACATCACCAACGGCAGACTGCAGGCGTTCACGCTGGATTTCGATACGATGTCGGATTCCTATGACACCGGCCGGCTGTTTTTCACCTTCTACGACAACAATACGTATGTGGACCGCCCCGTCTTCCTGCTCAGCGGCGATGTGCGCGGCGTCTATTATCTAACGGATCTCGGGCAGTTGCTCGTGATGGCATACGACCTCAAGGCGATCCAGGAACTGGAGCGCCAGCTCGACGACGAAGGATGCGGTCTGCCCCTTTTCCTGACCGAACGGTTTGAATTCAAAGAGCCGATCCTCTACGAATTTATCCAAAGCGGCTACGAAGACTTCAATGATTTTGTGGAGGTCATCCGGGACGACGAATGAGCCCGCTGTATCCGCGCAGAATCGCTTCGGGATGTATCGAAAAACCAACAGTTTTTTTGTTACAATAACCGCCGGACTCCGTTTTATGTCAAGTAATGTTCGCGGTTTGGGAGCAACTTATTCACAGACGCTCAAAGCGCATGATTTGAACAATCTGCGTTTTTATCCACATCCTTTCGGAAATTGTATACGATTTTATCCAAAGGCCCCTGTGGAAAAGTTGAAAACCCTCAAGCATTGAAATCAAAAGGCTGAGCAAACAGCAAGCGAATGTCAACAAAAAGTTATCCACATCTTTGTTCGCATTTTATGACGCTGTGGATTTCTTTTTATAGATTTACAGAATCTACCTGTTCGTCTGTGTTTTTCAGAAAACACGAACAACCGGCGCAATGCCGTGCCCGGCAGGCCGGACTGCGCCGCACTGTATCAAGGAGGCCACGCTCTATGGACCGGAAAACCACAAAACTGTACCAGCAGGACGTATATCTGCAAACGGCTCCCGCAACGGTAGACGATGTCTTTGCGCGTGACGGCGCTGTCTGGATGATCGCAGACCGCACCCCGTTCTTCCCCGAAGGCGGCGGACAGAGCGCAGACACAGGCACCGTGCAGACAACGCCGGCCGGCGGCGTCCCGGAGCAGTTCTCCATCGACTATGTGACAGAAGAAAACGGGACCGTGCTCCACAGGATCGCAGGTATCACATCCCCTGAAGAAGCGCCGTTCCATACAGGAGAAGTTGTTGATCTTGCGATCGACTGGCCGCACCGGTTTGAAAACATGCAGCGCCATGCCGGCGAGCACATCCTCTCCGGCCGGATCTGGGAACTGTTCGGCGGCACCAACCGCGGCTTCCATATGGGCGAAGACTACATGACGGTCGACATCCGGTTTGAGGACGCGGACGGCAATGCGGTGCAGGGAAAGACCCTGACGCTGGCCATGGCTATGCAGGCGGAGCGCGCCGCCAACGAAGTCATCTGGCAGGATCTGCCGATCCACGTGGATTATTTTGAGACGAACGAAGAAGCCTCCGCCATGCCCACGAGAAAACCGATCGCTTTCGACGAAGACATCTCCGTCGTCACAGTGGGCAGCCGGGAAGCGCCGGCGGACTGCTGCGCCTGCTGCGGGACACATCCCGCCACGGCCGGCCAGGTCGGCCTCGTCAAAGTTTACAAGGTCGAAAAAAATAAAGATATGACCCGCGTGTTCTTTGATGCCGGTCGCAAGGCTATGGCGCACATCGACGCGCATCTTGCGATCCTCACGGATCTGGCCAACGCGAACAGCACCTCCCCCGAGGAACTGCCGGCGAGGCTGAAGGCCGAGGAATCGCGCCGCGACGCCATGCGCGAAGAACTGACTGCATTCAGGAAGGCGGCTGCCGACGCGCACCTCGCAGAGATCCTCGCGGCACTCGAAACGCGCGCCGGCGCAGAAAGTGCGAAAACTGCGGAACGCACGGCCAAAGACGCGCCGCTCGTGTTCTCCTTTGACGATATCGCCTCCGGCGATTTCTCCAAAGCAGGCAAAAAACTGCAGAAGAAGATCCGCGGCACGGTCTTCGCTGCCTTCCCCAAAGAAGCGGTCCTGCTCCTGTATGCGGACAAGTCCGCGGACAGCGCCGACTGCGGCGTGCTGGTCAAGGAGCAGGCAGCGGCGTTCGGCGCCAAAGGCGGCGGCAATAAAGAAGCCGCCCGCGCCATGTTCCCCGACGCGGACAGCATGCAGCGATTCCTCGATACCATGTGATCAAAATGAGACCGCCCGAAGGACGGTCTCTTTTATATTGCCCGGTATTCCGGTCTCCTCTCTGTTACGGATTGATCACTACAGTCAGCACCTTCGTGCGTCCGTTCGGCGCCCGGCAGATCAGCGTCGTGGTGCCTTCCTTGGTCGCCTTGATCGTCGCCGTGCCGTCGATGATGCCGCCGCTGTACGCGCTGCCGTCAGGCTTGGTGATCTTGAGCATCGTCTTGCCCTCCGCGGTCAGATCCCACAGCGCATGCGTCGGATACAGACGCGGCCGCTTGTTGAAGTCCGCCACCGGATATTCATAATCCGGCTTGAGCTTGATCTGCTGCCCCACTTTCAGATTGATCGTGTCGCTGGTGAGCCGCTTGTTCGTCGCCGCGTTCTTGACGTACACCGTCTTCATCGCCTGATACTTGCCGCCCGCCGGCGTCGTGATGATGCCCTGGCTCCAGGACGTGTCGCCCTTGGCTCTTGCGTGGATCTCCACGACATAGTCCGCTTTCACAGGACACCAGTATTCATATGTGGACGCGCTGAACGACTTCTGCGTCCATCCGCTCCAGCTGCCGCCG
>JAWRJC010000100.1:0-4466 GCA_040307715.1 Clostridiales bacterium
TTGCGGTCTCCTCCGCCTCCACAATGACCTGTCCGGTCAGCTTGCCGGAGAGGATATAGACGCCTTCCTCACTGATCGTAACGGTACTGCCGCTGACGGAAACCCCGTTCCCGTCCGCCGAAGCACTGCTGCCGGACAAGGTGATCTTCGTCGCCTCGCTTTCATCGTAGGAAGGATCCATATCCCTGTCCGTGAACATTTCATCCTGCGACGATTCCGTGCCGGTATCCGCATCTGTCTCAGCTGCCGTCTCCGTGACTGCCTGACTGCTGCCGGTACTGTCCGCACCCGTCTCCGCCGCCGTGCCGCAGCCGGTGAGCGTCATGAGAAGCATGAGGAGACCGATGACCACAGCTGCGAGTTTCATCCTTCTGTGTTTACACATGTTCATCCCGTTTTCCTTTCTTCCTGTTGTTCTTTCATCCATTTCATATCCAAGAAGTCTCTAGAGTGTGCTGCCGCCCTCTACATGGCGGGAGATGGAGATTTCCAGATTGCCGTTGCGGCAGCGCAGTTCGTTGAGGAATTCCCTTTCTTCAGCCGTATTCTTCAGTTCCAGATCATAGGTAAGTTTGAGCATGCTTCCCATATTCGTTGTCTTGACTTTTACCAGTTCATTTCTGGATGTGTACGTCTGCAGCAGATCCTCGAACACACCGGTATAGTCCAGATCTTCCGGGATCATGACGACGAGCCTGCGCCGCCCCGGGCTGCCTTCGCCGAATTTCATCACTGCATAGAGCCCCATGACGAGCCCCATGACGACGGCGAACACCGCTGCATAGATCAGCTGCCCCATGCCGCAGGCGAGCCCTGTGCTCATCGCCAGGAACAGCGCTGCAATTTCCCTCGCGCTGCCGGGCACTGAACGGAACCGCACCAGACTGAAGGCGCCGGCCACCGCGATCCCTGCACCGATGCTGCCATTGACCATCATAATGACCATGGCAACGACGGCCGGCAGCAGGATCAGCGTGCCGAGAAAACTTTTTGTACACTGCGTTCTGAAGGAGTATGCAAGTGCCAGAAAGAGTCCGATCACGAGCGCCGCACCGATATCCATCAGAAATCCCTGCATCGAGATTGCCGTATTGGCTGTTGTTGTGAGTAGTTCTGTCATTGTGCGTTACGCTCCTCTCTGTACCGCGGGCGCCTTCTCCGCCCGCCTCTTCATTGCGGCGGCTCTTTTCTGCGATTCTTCGAGCAGGGACTGCGTGTAGCCCACCCCGTATTTTGAGAACCGCTGTTTGTAGATCATTTCCTCATCCAGGAAGCGGAGCAGCCATCCGGGCAGTCCCAGCGCCGTCTTGACTTCCAGGAGGACCATGCCGGAAGGAAGGATCGCCTTTCCTTCCCCTGCGGGAAGATAGTATCCTGCCGGCCATATGCTGCTGTCGGGAACAGCCCGCCAGACATTCTGTTCCGCCGCGCCGGCAGCCTGCTCTCTGAACGGCAGCCGTTCGTATTCCTGATAGCGGATGTCTCTGTCGAATGTCATGCGGAAGTCCGGATCGTCTTTGGCGAACCAGGCTTCCCTGTCGCAGGATATGTGCGCCGCCGGCCCCAGTCCTCTGTACAGCAGCGAGAAATACCGGATCTCTTTTGTGATCTGCTCCTGACAGCCTTCCTGCAGGAACTCTTCAACGGTCAGCCGCCTTTTATAGACAACATGGTCGTACTTTTTCTTGAGTTCCAGGAACATCTGCGAGGGAGCTGTCCTGCCGCCGTAGTAGCGGATGCGGAGTTTTTCCTTGTAGACCGGCCGTTCGATCGACCGGCGGATGAGCAGATGGTCGGCTGTGTCGAAGTAGATGCTGCCCACCCGGCTGCGGCCGAATTCATCGGGCCGCATGTACGCCTTCATGATCCTGCAGAGCCCGGCTGCCTGTTCTTCCGACAGCAGGTATTTGAGTTCGTACCGTTTGAAGATTTTTTTGTTTTCCATCGGTCTGCCTCCCGGTGTTTTCATGCTGCCCGGCCGCGTGTGCGGGGACAGCGGTGCTTTTGTTGGTGCAACCTTACTAAATAAGTCTTAAAGATTTCTTAAAGTTAATGAAAGCCCGGAGGAAGAAATGCACGAAAAAAGCAGGCATCGTATGCGCCTGCTTTCGCTTCCGCAGTATGAAGGGCTATGGAACTATTCTTCGTCCGTATCGCCGGAATCGCCCTCTTCCGCTTCGCCGGAGTTCTCCTCCGCTTCCGCGCCCGTCTTCTGCTTTTCCGGGAATTTGCTCCGCCACGCGGCGGCATTATAGTAGTAATCGCACCACAGCGGTGTCGGTTCACCGTCGAATGTGGATGCTCCGACCGCCCCGTACGTGCGGTACAGGATGCAGTAATACGGGACATCGCTGATGGTGATCTCCCGGATCCGTTTGACCAGATCCTGCATTTCCTCGATCGAACTGCCCGCCCGCAGTTCCTGCAGAAGCGCAACCAGTCCGTCGTTGTCATACCCGGCGTAGTTCGTGCTCTCATAGCCGAACAGTGCCCGCATGTCCATCTTTTTATCAAAGGTATAACTGCCAAAGTACAGATCGAATTCGCCCGCCTTGAGTGCTGCGTAATACTCATCGGAAGACATCTCCACCACAGAGACGACAATACCGAGTTCCTCCAGCGATTCGGCGACGATCTCCGCGCTGCCCGCTTTTTCCGCATCGGATTTGTTGACAGGGATCCGCACCGAAAGAACATTGCCGGCACTGTCGACGATATTGCCGTTCTCATCCGTGTCCTTGTATCCGGCTTCTTCCAGAGCCTCCTGCGCTTTCTTGATGTCGAACGGATACGTCAGTTCACTGCTGTCGATCCCCATATACCCCGGGAAAAACATGCCGTCGTTCTTCACTCCGCTGCCGTAGTACTGCATGTCGATGATGGTGTCGCAGTCGATCGCGTAGCAGACCGCACGCCTGACATTGCGGTCTGAAAACGCGCCGGTTTTACAATTAAAACCGATGAACTCGACCGTGTTTGCAGGAAAGTTGGTGACCGAGATATCCTTCTTCGTGATATACGTCTCCCGGTCCGGGTCTTTGGCGATCATCAGGCTGACGCCGCCAGCCTGCAGACGCTGATAGGGGTCGCCCTTCATCCCTTCTGTATCAAAGGTCAATGTGTTGGTGGGCACTGTGCCGTAGTAGGTCTCACTCGGCTCCAGAATGAGCCGGTCGTTCGGATCGTAACTCTTCACCTTGTACGGCCCGCAGCCCACCGGCTTGAATGTCCCGGAATCACTCATCGCTTCGCCGTAGTACTCGTACCGGTGCGACGGCAGAAGCGGGAATGTCAGAAGATCCAGCCCCATTTCATCGTCTTCATTAAAGTAGATCGTGACCGATTTGCCTTCTGACTGTACATATCCGATGCAGTCGATCATATCCTTGTAATTGCAGCCGCTGCCGGCCAGCCGGTACACTTCGATCGCGAACACGACATCATAGCCGCGCACTTCCGCGCCGTCATCCCAGACAGCATCATCCCGGATCTTCACTGTGATGCTGCTCGTATCGGGATCGAATTGATAGCTCTCCGCAAGATCCATCACCGGACTCATCGAAGGATCCAGCCGGAACAGACTGCCGTAAAGAAGCGGCGTGATGTAATACGTGTCTTCGTCCGTCGATGTGGCGGGATTGAGCGTCCTGACGGCATGCATCGGCAGTGTCACCGTATCCTGGTACACGTACGACTGCTCTTCCGTATCGTCTTCAAATACTTTGTTACCGCCGGCCATATAAACAACTACGACCGCCAGCGCTGCCGCTATGAGCAATGTATAGAGAATGATCTGCCGGATCGTCGGCCGGCCGAATCTGTGATTCATAAAACTGTCCTATTCGTTGTCAGTAACTTCTGCCAGCGCTTCGTCGAGCTGGCTGTAAAGCCTCTCTCTGGAACCGCCGTTGTCCAGCAGCCGCTGGGAACGGGCGCGTTTCTCCTCCTCGGGCATCTGGCTCGCCATGTAGCCGCGCACCAGTTCCTCGCTGATGCCATCGCGCGCCATGACACGGGCGATCCGCACCTCTTCCGGTGCCGTCACGAGCCAGACCATATCGCACATCGTATCGAGGCCCGCCTCAAAGAGCAGCGGCGCATCGATGAAGACAAGGTCTTCCCCTTCTTCGCGGGCGGCTTCGATGCCTTCCGCGATCGCGCCGATGATCGCTGTGTGCATGATGGCGTTCAGCTTTGCCCGCTCTTCCGGAGATGCCGTGATGTGTGCCGCCAGCGCCTTTCTTCTCAGGCGCCCATCCTCATCGAGGAACGTTTCCCCGAACGTCTCCGCGATCTGCGCGAGCGCCGGCATCCCGGGCTCCACGATCTCGTGGGCGATCAGGTCCGCGTCGAAGATCCTGTATCCTTTTTCTATCAGGCGGTGCGTGGCGGTGGATTTGCCGCTGCCGATACCGCCGGTGATCCCTATCACTTTCATAAGCGATTCCTTATCAGACTCCGCTTTG
>JAWRJC010000101.1:0-3850 GCA_040307715.1 Clostridiales bacterium
GGCGGGAACCGCTCTTTTGTATTATCCGCAGCGGCTGCGCTGCCACACTGCATTTTTCTCCGATCTTTCAATTATTCCCAGACAGTACCGATCCCCTTTTCGACCGCTTTGTCGTAAATGGCCTTTGCGGTCACAAGATCCTGCGCAGCGATGCCGACCGTTTCGTACACGATGATCTCGTCGTCACTCTCGCGGCCCGGGATACGGCCGAGGATCACATCGCCGAGACTGCCCGCGATGTCGTCCTCTGTGATCAGTCCGTCCGCGATCGGAATCAGCAGATCACCTGTCTCAGAGAGCGCCGCTTCCTTGCTGTCGCAGATGATCCTGGCTGCGCGCGGCAGGATCGCGGGATCCATCTCATGCTTGTGCGGTTCGTAGGTGCCGACGCAGCTGATCGTGGCACCGGGTTTGACCTTGGACGCGTCAAAGACCGGTTCCGCCGAAGGCGTTACGGTAATGATCAGATCCGCATGATCAATGCATGTGTCCGAGGAATCTGCCGGAAAGATATCCGCACCGTATGCCGCGAGTTTTTCGCCCATCTCCTTACAGAACGCCGCACAGCGATCCGTATTGACATCGAACACGCGCACTTCTTTTGGGCGGCGCGATTCGAGCATCGACGCGAGCTGGGTCGCTGCCTGGCCGCCTGTCCCGATCAGCGCGCCGACCGTGCACTCTTTTTTTGCCAGCAGATCGAACGCCGCCCCGGAAGAAGCGCCGGTGCGCAGCTGTGTGACATACGTCCCGTCCAGCATGGCAGCGACGTAGCCGGTTTTCCCGTCGATCAGCATCACCTGTGCCGGGGAGGTCATCAAGCCGTTTTCGATATTGTGCGGGAAGATATCGATCACCTTGACGGATGCCGCGTCGATCTCCGGCGCGTAAGCCGGCATGAACAGGAACGCACCGTCATATTTCCCGCTGATGACAGTCCGGAGGGGCGATTCGATCTTCCCTTCCTCCGTCATCTGAAATGCCAGTTTGACCGCGTCGATCGCATCCCTGGTCGTGAAGACGGACGCGATATCCTCTCTATTAAGCAGCAGCATTGTCTTTCCTCCTTGTTCTCAATCTATTCTCTCATCATCAGCAGCGCCGCCTGTCCGCCGCGCTGCATCCCCTGCCGTCTGTGAGAGAAATACAGATCCTCCCTTGCATACGTACAGGTGTCCGCCATATCGATGTGATCCGCAGGAACACCGGCCTGCAGCATCACTTCCCGGTCAAGGCGCGCAAGAGACACATGATACTTGCCCGCCACGGCATCATAATAGCAGATCTCCTCCGGCAGGCAACGGTCATAGCCGGGGACCGGTACACCTTCCTGCGCACCCCACAGCGGCATCGCCATGACTGCGTCGACCACATCGCGGTCGCATTCAAAAAACGTCTGTGAGATGCACGGCCCGATACGCGTATACAGATCCGCCGGAGCTGAGCCGAATTCCTCCGCCAGCCTGCGGATCATCACTGCCGCCATGCCGTCCACCGTTCCCCGCCAGCCTGCATGGGCCAGTCCGATGACCTTATGGACAGGGTCGTAAAAGTACAGCGGCACGCAGTCCGCATGAGAGGTGACCAGCGCCACCCCGGGGCGGTCCGTGATCATTCCGTCGACGTCATGGATGCGCTCGCGGGCGAGCCCTTCGCCTCTGTTCCGCTCATCCACGCGGATCACATTGGTCGTGTGCGTCTGCCCTACCATGACCAGCGCCGAAGGATCCACTCCGAGGCCCCCGCACCAGAGGCGGAAGTTTTCTTTGATCTTTGCCGGTTCGTCCCCCGTCGCCAGGCTCAGGTTCATCGACGCAAAGAATCCTTCGCTGACACCGCCGTGCTTTGTGCTGTAATCATAGATCAGTTCATCGCGGAATCGCTCAAATCCCATACTGTCCATGTCCTCCTGTTTCCTGCAGCGAAGCCGTTTTTACTTCAGCACGACATCCAGCACGACCGGGTTGTGGTCGGTCGCCTTGAATCCCATATCCTTCGTCTCCACAGACTTGATCTCCACATTGTCGGAGACAATAAAGCCATCGATCATATAGAACTGGAAGTTCGAAAGATCCGCGCCTTCGAGCGGCTGGTCGAGCGACCGGCACGTCGGAACAGACGGATCCATGACCAGCGTCCATTTGCTGCCAAAGTCCGCGGCATCGATGATGCCCGGCTGCCACTTGCCTTCGTAGACCGGATACGCACTGGCATCCACGTTGGAGAACAGCTGGTTGAAATCGCCGCCCGCGATGACGTAGTTCCCCTTCGCGCGCTCTTCCTCCAGTACACCGAGCAGTGCCTTCGTCTGCGCGATCTTCCCTTCGCCGCTGTCGTAAGCTTCCAGATGCAGGTCGATCACGACCAGTTCCTTATCGCTGTCCGCGACAGGGATCCGGTTGACCATCAGGCAGCGCTTGAGGTTGCAGGTCCGGATCGGCCAGCTGAACGGGCACGGCAGGCTGATCCTCTCGGAACCGGTCATATCGAAACGGCTCATCAGGAGCAGTCCGCTCTGCACTTTGCCCATGGGCGGAAGCGGGTACGGCACATACGGCACCTTGAAGTTGTAGGCAAAGGTGCTGTCAAAGCCCGGAAGACCGTCCCGGAGCATCTGCGTTTCATCGACGTGATGGGAACGCTTGGAATCGAGATCCACCTCCTGCAGCAGCGCAATATCCGGATCGAACTCCAGCAGGCCGCTGATGATCGCATCCATATTGTCGTTGACACGGTCGAGATCGGCAGTCATGACGCCCTTGCCGCCGTCCATAAAGAAATCAGCATTGTCGCCCAGCGCACCGTAGCCGATATTCCAGGTGACGACACGGATCTGATCGCCTGCAGCAGGCAGATCCGCCTGCGCCTCGTCAATGCCCGCACTGGAGATGATCGTTTCCTTATCCTCCGGCCGGTACTCGCCGATCGTCAGAATGCCGACCAGCCCGACCGCCAGGACCAGTACGAGCAGCACCAGACGCAGCAGGATCAGAAACACCAGCTTGACGGGGCTGATCCGCTTTTTCTGTTCTTTCTTCTTCATGGCTCTTCCCTTTACTGTTACAAAAAGGCTGTCCGCGCCAGGACAGCCTCTTTTCTCATCACAATATTACAGCGGCTTGCGCTCGCTTCTGAGTTTTTCCCGGATGGAATCGCCGGTCGCTGCCGCGCGGACCCCTTCTGCTGAAGTGCCCTCGTGCAGGCACGGATCGACCGCTTCTTTCTTCTCTTTCGGGACGGGAGGCGCGATCTTCGTCGCATCCCCGATGCCGAGCGCTTCCCCGACAACGCCGAGACTTGTGATCGTCGATGCGATATCGGTCGGCATGTAGATCTTCGTCGCATTGCCGTCCGCCACATCACGCAGCGCTTCCAGGCCCTTCAAGCGGAGAACCGATTCGTCGATATGCGCTTCACGCAGCATTTCAAGACCCTGTGCCTGCGCTTCGTAGACCAGTTTGATGGACTCCGCTTCACCTTCGGCGAGGGCGATCTTGGCCGCCTTTTCCGCTTCCGCGGAGAGGACCATCGCCTTCTTGTCACCTTCCGCACGGGCGACAACGGATTCCTGGTGCGCCTGTGCTTCGAGGACGGTCTGCCGGCGTTCGCGCTCTGCACGCATCTGCTTGGTCATGACTTCCTCGATCTCGGTCGGCGGGTTGATGTTCTTTAGTTCGACGCGGTTGACCTTGACGCCCCAGGCATCAGTCGCCTCGTCGAGGATCGCTTCCATCTGGGAGTTGATCTCATCGCGCGAAGACAGCGTCGTGTCGAGTTCCATGTTGCCGATGATGCTTCTAAGCGTCGTTGCTGACAGGTTTTCAAGACCGAACAGCGGGTTCTCTACGCC
>JAWRJC010000102.1:0-24174 GCA_040307715.1 Clostridiales bacterium
TGTAAAAAGGAACTATACCATATTAGACAACGGGAACTGAAGATGCTCATTCTGACAGGCATGTATCCGCATGTGAACGTGTCCTGAAAGCAATGCAGGAGCTGTCTGTGTTCACCGAATATGTGAGAATCGTCCATCCGCAGAGTATCACTTGTGCGGATTTTTGTTTCCCAGTGGACGAAAGGAGAAATCGTTCGATGACGAGAGAAGAAAAGAATTTGCAGATCAGAAAGGAAGCGCGCGCAACGGCCGTGCTGTTTCTCATCTGCTTCCTGTGGCATGTGGGCTGCGCCTACCTGCTTTCGGGAATTGACATCAAGGTGATGGGGCTGCCTCTGTGGTGGATCCTCAGTACACCGGGGGTATTCGTGATCGCGGTGGTTGGTGTTGTGATCCTTCTGAAGAAGGTCTTTGTGAATTTCAGCCTCGATGATGAAGCTGAAGCGGCAGGAAAGGAGGCCTGAAGATGGCAAGCAAACAGATCGCGATCTTAGGGATCCTTATCGCTTATATGGCAGTCAATGCCATCATCGGTGTCTGGATGAGCCATCAGTCGGCCAAGCAGAACGCGTCCAGCGGATTCATCCAGAACTATTTCGTAGGCGGCCGCACCATGGGCGGTATCGTCCTCGCCATGACGCTGATCGCAACCTATACAAGTGCCAGCTCGTTCCTGGGAGGACCGGGACTGGCGGCGAGCTGGGGCCTGACCCAGTCCTGGGTCGCGGCGATCCAGATCGGTACGGCGTTCCTGACGCTCGGCGTGATCGGTAAAAAACTGGGACTCGTTTCCCGCCGCATCAAGGCAGTCACCATTTCGGATTATCTGAAAGCCAGATACAATTCCGATGCGGTCGTCATTCTCTGCAGCGTCATGCTCGTCGTGTTCTTCATCACACAGATGATCGCGCAGTTCAAAGGCGGCGCCACACTCATTCAGACAGTAACAGGGCTTTCATATACGCACGCGCTGATCCTGTTCTCGGTGATCGTCATCGCCTACACCGCTTTCGGCGGATTCAAGGCGGTCGTTATCACCGATACGATCCAGGGCTTCATCATGGCCTGTGGTACATTCCTGCTCCTGTTCTTTGTCCTCCGCGCGGGCGGCGGCATGGAAAACATCATCGATTTCAACGCGGCCAACAATCCCGGCTGGGATCTGATCGGCAAAGGGGAGTTCGGAAAAGAGATCGGCGCATTGCGCCCCGGTTATCTGATCTCCTTCTGGGTGCTCGTCGGTGTCGGCGTGCTTGGGCTTCCGCAGACCGCTGTCAGAAGCATGGGCTTCAAAGATACAGAGTCCCTGCATAAAGCGATGCTCTGGGGGACCGTTGTTGTCGGCATTCTCATGATCGGTATGCATTTTGCCGGTACGATGGCGCTTCCGCTGATTGGGGAAGAGCAGCTTGCCAATACCGACTCGGTCATCCCGTATGTCGTAAACAAATTCATGCCGACGTGGGCGGCAGGGCTGTTCCTGGCTGCGCCGCTGGCGGCTGTCATGTCGACGGTAGATTCGCTGCTGATCCTCGCTTCCGCTACGCTTCTCAAAAATCTGTTCGTGACATATATCGCGAAAGAAGGTGTTGTGCAGGCGGTCAAGGCAGACCAGTCCACTGAGATGACAGTCAGTGACAGCACCGAGAAAAAACTCAAGTACGGCAGCTTTGCACTGACTGTTGTGCTCGGGCTGATCGTCTTCGTGCTGGCGCTCAATCCGCCGTCGATCCTTGTCTGGATCAACCTGTTCGCGATGGGCGGTCTCGAGGCGACCTTCTTCTGGCCTCTGGTCGGCGGCCTGTACTGGAAAAGAGGAAACGCTGCCTGCTGCATCGCTTCGATCATCTGCGGCGTCGCGACATTCGTCTTCTTCAATCAGGTCAAGATCGCGCCGTTCGGGATCCATGAGATCGTGCTCGGTCTGCTCGTCGGCGGGATTGCCTACTTTGCGGTCGGTCTTCTGAACAAGAAGGAACCGGACCCGGAAATGCTCAGAAAGTGTTTCTAATACGATAACGTGTCACGCGGCTCCATCGTACACAACGGTGGGGCCGCATCTTTTGTAAGCGGGAGAACATGATGGACAGAGAACGATTTGACCCGGATGTTTATGAATTCTACCGGGCGGCACTGGAAGGCCCGGGGTTTGAAGTGTCTTTCCGGATGGAAGACCTGCCGCTTCTGCGTGCAGATGAGATTTCCCGGCACCTTATGAGCACGGAGCCGTATGAGGTGTCTGCGAAGAAGGATGTGTTCATCGAGCGCGGCGGTCTGCCGCCGCTGCCCGTGCGTGTCTATGTGCCCGAAAGTGCAGCCTCATCGGATGTACCGGTTCCTGTTTTGCTGTATTTTCACGGCGGCGGATTCATCATGGGCAGTATCGAAGACCACGATCCGCTCTGCGGAAAACTCGCGGATGCCTGCGGGGCTGTGGTCATCGCCGTGGAGTACCGGCTTGCGCCGGAAGATCCGTTCCCGGCCTGTATCGAGGATGCAGTGTGTGCGGCGGAATGGGCGGCTTCGCATGCGGGGGAATACGGCGGGGATCCTCACAGGCTGATGGCAGGCGGAGACAGTTCCGGCGCGACGATCAGCACCGCGCTGGCATTGCTCGCAAGAGACGGGGAGGCCCCCGCTTTGTCAAGGCTCATTCTGTTTTACGGCACATACGGCTGTGTTGATATAGAGGACTCCGCCTCGGCGCAGATGTTCGGACAGGGCGGATACGTGCTGCCGGTCAGCGCCATGCAGACAATGATCGGGCTCTATGTGCCTGACGGGACGGATCCGTCTGACAGCAGGCTCAACCCCGGTAAGGCGGAGGACCTTGGCGGTCTGCCGCCGGCGATCGTCGTGACGGCTGAGTTCGACCCGCTCAGAGATGACGGGGAGGCGTTTGCGGAACGCCTTGCGGCCAGCGGCAATGATGTCACCTGTATCCGCATGGACGGTATGATGCATGGATTTGTGGTATATTGGCAGAGGTTCCGGCGGGCAGAAGAACTGCTGGACCGCATCGGAACGATGGTCCGCTGACAGGTTTGACACGGGCACAGGAAACATATGAAACCAGTTGAAGCAGAGAAGCAAAAACAGATTTTCGAAGACGCCTGCCTTTACGATGTCATCATCGTTGGCGCCGGCGCAGCAGGCCTGATGTGCGCGGCGTCGCCTGCCTGGCGTGCCGGCGGAAAACGGCTGATCCTCGAAAGCGGAAAACGCCCCGGCCTCAAGCTTTTGATGAGCGGCGGCGGACATTGTAATATCACGCATGAAGGGAGTATGCGCGATCTTCTTCCTGCTTACGGACCTGCGGGCAAGACGCTGCGGGCATGCCTTTACAAGTACGGTAATCTTGACAGCAAGGCCTTTCTGGAAAGGGCGGGCGTACCGCTGTATGCGGATGAAACAGGGCGGGTGCTGCCGGTTTCCATGAAAGCGCAGGATGTGCTGGATGCGTATCTTGCGGCTGTGCAAAAGAACGGTTTCGCGTTCCGGTACGGGCAGAAAGCGCATGCGGTCTCTGTTTCGCTCTGCGGGGGAACGTTTGACGGAAATGCCCAAAATATACAAGAAGAAACTTATTGTATACATACAGAATCGCAGGTCTTCAGGTGCAGGACGCTGATCCTCGCGACAGGGGGATGCTCCTATCCTGCGACCGGTTCAGACGGGTCCATGTTCCGGACATTGCAGCGGGATCTTGCGGTCGCTGTGACACCGCTTGCGCCGGCGCTGGTCCCCGTGATACCGGAGGCGTACCCTTATGCTGATCTTGCCGGGATCACGCTGCCGCGGGTGCGGGTCAGCATTCATCGGGAAGGCCGGAAGAGCATTCATAAAGAAGGGGCGCTCCTGTTCACCCACACATCGTTTTCCGGACCCTGCGCACTGGATATCTCCGGCCATGCCGTCCCTGGCAGCCGGATCGCGCTCAACTACCTTTATCCGATGGCTTTTGATGAGGCATATGCCGCGGTCCGGGCGCAGGGCATGAGGACTGGGAAAGCGGTGGCGGAAGCTTTTTCGCTGCCAAAACGGCTGGCGTCTCTGCTGGTGCAGCGTGCGGCCGATTCTCCGAAAAAGCTGGCGCGTCTTCTCACAGAAGATACGTTCCCGGTTGCCGGCACGGAAGGGTTCCGCACCGCGATGGTCACGAAGGGTGGGGTCTGTCTGTCAGAGGTCGACAGCAAAACGATGGCGCTTAAGAACCATTCGCAGATCTATGTCATAGGGGAAGCTCTGGATGCGGACGGCATCAGCGGTGGTTACAATCTGCAGCTCTGCTGGTCAACTGCGCAGGCTGCCGCTTATGCAGCGGCAGAGGATTGACAGATCTGCCCGGCGCTGTTCCTGTGGATGCGATTCCTGCCCGGGGATAAGCAGTTTGAAATATACACAGAAAAAGTATATACTGATTGCGAACTTGTCAGTATTATCCAAGCGCATCCTGATGCCCCCTGACGCATCATGGATTGAAATCTTCCGGGAAAGGAGTAGGCGATGGCAACGGTCAAAATCACGAAAGATAATTTTGAAACAGCAGTCCTGCAGGCGGCAAAGCCCGTTCTTGTAGATTTCTGGGCAGTCTGGTGCGGGCCGTGCCAGATGGTGGGGCCCATCCTCGAGGAAATCTCGGACGAACGCGACGATCTGATCGTCGGCAAGGTCAACGTAGACGAGGAGCAGGAACTTGCGGCGCAGTTCGGTGTGATGAGCATCCCGACCATGATCCTCTTCAAAGGCGGCGAGGCAGCCGGCAAGATCGTCGGTGCGATGCCCAAAGAGGAAATCCTGAAGATCCTGGGGTGACAGCCGCGTGCCGCGAAGCGGCAGCCCGCTGATTTGACTTGAGGAGCGGGATAGTGTAAACTTTAAAAGAACTGGTCCATTTGTTCGCTGTTTTTGTATGTCAAAAGCAGCTGCAAACGGCCGGTTTTTTTATGGATCGGACGCGCTGCGGCCGGGAAGGAGTACGACAGCCAGTTGGGAATGAGTGCCTTAAAAAAGCATAGCGGCAAACGAAAAGCGGCGATCCTGCTGTTGATAGGATGCCTGCTTTTGTTACTCTCAATGCCTGTCGGCGCAGTGACTTCTTCCTTTACGGTCTCAGGAGCCAACCATCCGGTGACGCTGGCACAGGGGCAGTCCTTCAGCATTACCGGCACCGTCACATCGGCAGCGGAACTGAAGACCGTGACGGTCGGCGTCGTCAGCGACGCGACCGGAAAATGGGTCGATACGGCGACCTATGCGGCTTCTCCCAATGCGAAGACATTCGATATCGCAGCGGCGGATGAATCGGTCCGTTTCGGCAGCCTGCCGGCGGGGACGTATACCTACCGGATCGCGGTGAAGGACGCGAACGGCACATCCAAGTATCTGATGAAAGAGCCGTTCACCGTAACGGGATCCGGCGGTTCTTCGGCTGCGTCCTCTTCGCTGACGCTCAGCGGCGCGAATTACCCGACATCCCTCGTGCAGGGGGGCTCTTTTGCTGTTGCAGGTACGATCACATCAGCTGTCACGATCAGGACCGTGACAGTCGGCGTTGTCAGTGACGCGACCGGCAAATGGGTGAGCAGTGCGACATACAGCAACAGCAATGTGAATGCAAAATCCTTTAACGTAACTTCCGCGGATGCTTCGATCCAGTTCGGCAGTCTGCCGGCAGGATCGTATTCCTACCGGATCGCCGCCAAAGACGCGAACGGGACATCGAAATACCTGCTCAATAAACCGTTCACCGTGACGGCATCGTCAGACACCGGTCAGACGGCGTCCTTCTCGATTTCCGGAGAGACGTATCCCGTATCCCTGAAGCAGGGGCAGTCCTTCAGTCTGAAAGGGACGGTCACTTCTGCTGCGCTCATCAGGACGGTCACGGTCGGTGTCGTCAGCGACGCGACCGGAAAGTGGGTGAGCGGCGCAACGTACAGCAACAGCAATGTCAATGCGAAGACGTTCAATGTTGCGGATGCGGATGCGGATGTGAATTTCGGAAGTCTGCCCGCAGGGACCTATACCTACCGGATCGCGGTGAAGGATGCGAACGGGAAGTCGGCATATGTCCTGAAAAAAGCATTCAGCGTGACAGCGGGGTCGTCGTTCTCGATCGCAGGCGCGGCCTATCCGGCATCTCTGAAACAGGGGCAGTCTTTCAGCATCAGCGGCACCGTCACATCGGCCGTGGAACTGAAGACCGTGACGGTCGGCGTCGTCAGCGATGCGACCGGAAAATGGGTCGATACAGCGACCTATGCAGCTTCTCCCAATGCGAAGACATTCGATGTTGCGGCAGCGGATCCGTACATCGTTTTCGGCAGTCTGCCCGCGGGCAGTTATACCTACCGGATCGCGGTGAAGGATGCGAACGGTACGTCGGCGTATGTCCTGAAAAAGGCATTCACGGTGACAGCGTCCGGTTCTTCCTCTGCTTTTACCATTTCCGGCGCCAACTATCCGACGACGCTTTCGCAGGGCGGTTCCTATTCCCTGAAAGGCAAGGTGACATCCGTCCTGACGCTGGACTGCGTGACAGTCGGCGTTGTCAGTGACGCGACCGGCAAGTGGGTCAGCGGAGCGACGTACAAGACTTCGAATATCCGGTCGAAGACATTTGATATCGCGACCGCGGACCCGCATATCTCTTTCGGCAGCCTGCCGGCCGGCACGTACACCTACCGGGTCGCGGCACGCGATACGAGCGGCACGACGCAGTATGTCCTGAAAAAGCCGTTCACGGTCACGGCGGTATCCGGCACAGCCGGCGCAACGATCCTTCCGTATAATGCGGCGCTGATCAAAGCGATCGGCAAGCAACCATATTCGGGACCGTGCGGGATCTATTCGATGGCGTATGCGAGGGCGGTCATCGACGGCGCGTTTCCGCTCAACGGATACGACTCCTACCAGGCACGCATCATCAAAGAGTACGGTCTGGGCAGCAGTTATGCCTACTGGAGCAGAGCCGGCGGGACGCTGACCAAATACTCCACGGAAAGCAGTCTTTATAAAGCGGCCTTCAGCCAGATCGCGGCGGGCAAGCCCTGCATCATCAACTGCTACAACCCGCAGACAGGCAACAATCATTTTGTGCTCGCCATCGGGTATGTGAAGGGTACGACCAAAACGAATGTGTCTCTGAACAGTTTCATCGTGCTTGATCCCGCGACAGGGACGCAGCGGCTGATGAGCGGGACCGGCTATCAGACGCCGGTGAATTCCCCGTACGGACCGGAGCTGGTGACTTTCTGAAATCTCGTTTAGTGAGCACGGATGCGGCGCGGCAGAACCTGCGCCGCGTTTTTGTTTTTGTCGTACAGGGCGGGTGAAGATATGGTATAATAATGCTACTATAATCGGACGCATATGGCGTCTTCGTAGTTGACGGACAAGGAGAGATCCATGAAAGAACCTGCTTACAAACGTGTATTGCTCAAACTGAGCGGCGAAGCGCTTGCCGGAGAAAAGAAGACCGGTTTTTCCGATGAGATGCTCAAGGATGTCGCCGGACAGATCAAGGCGATCCATGACCTGGGTGTGGAGATCGCGATCGTGATCGGCGGCGGCAATTTCTGGAGAGGCCGCACGAGCGGCGATATGGACCGCGCGACGGCGGACAGCATCGGGATGCTGGCAACCGTCATGAATTCGCTGGCTCTGCAGGACGCGCTGAAGGCGGCGGGGCTTGACGCCCGCACGATGACTTCCATCGCAATGCGGGAAGTCGCCGACCAGTATACCATCCGGGATGCGTGCAGATTGCTTTCGGAAGGATGCATCACCATCCTCGGCGGCGGGACCGGACATCCGTACTTTTCGACGGATACAGCGGCGGCGCTCCGGGCTGCGGAGATCGGGGCTGATGTCATCCTCTTCGCCAAGAACATCGATGCAGTGTATTCCGCGGATCCCAAAGAGGACCCGAATGCGGTGAAATTCGATAAACTGACCCATATGGAAGTGCTGGAAAAAGATCTGAAAGTCATGGATCTGACCGCGGCTTCCCTGTGCAAGGACAACGCTATCCCGATCCACGTCTTTGCGCTGTCGGAAGAGGGCAATATGATGCGCGCCGTAATGGGCGAGCCGATCGGGACAGTGATTTCTTAGTATCCAAGGAGGAAGGATCATGAGTGAGCAAGTATTGAACACATTGAATGAAAAGATCGAAAAGAGCATCGAGGCGCTCAAGTCCGAGCTCAATACCGTCCGCGCAGGCCGTGCGAACCCGGCGCTTCTCGACCGCGTAGAGGTCGAATACTACGGGACCCCCACGCCGCTCAAGCAGCTCGCGAACATTTCCTGCCCGGACCCCCGCACCATCGCTGTCCTGCCGTTCGACCCGAAAGCGATCGGCAACATCGAGCGTGCGATCCTGGCGGCCAATATCGGCATCAATCCCGTCAATGACGGCAAGATGGTCCGCCTCTCCATTCCGCAGGTCACTGAGGAGAGAAGAAAGGAACTGACCAAGACCGTCCATGCGATGGGGGAAGAGGGCAAAGTCCACATCCGCAACCTGCGCAAAAAGGCCAATGACGAGATCAAAAAAGAAGAGAAGGCCGGCGAACTGACCGAGGATGACAGCAAGCAGGATATGGAACTGATCCAGAAAGCTGTTGACGCCGGCATCAAGAAAGTCGACGAAGTCATTGCCACCAAGAACAAAGAGATCATGGAAGTATAGCGCATGACGGAAGCAAAGACCCTGCCCCGTCACGTCGCCATCATCATGGATGGCAACGGCAGATGGGCAAAGAAGAGAAAACTGCCTCGTGTCATGGGCCATAATGCCGGAATGAAAGCCATGCGGGAGATCGTCAGACGGTCTTCCGATCTTGGCGTGGAGTATCTGACTGTTTATGCGTTTTCCACAGAGAACTGGAAACGCACACAGGAGGAGATCGGCGGTATTTTCGGGCTCCTGATCAAGTATGTCAACCAGGATCTGCAGGAACTGCACGATGAAAACGTGCGGGTCAACATCCTGGGGGACTGGAGCATCATGCCCGCAGATGTCAGAGAAGCGCTCGGCAAAACGCTTTTTATGACCCGCAACAATACAGGGCTGACATTCAATATCGCACTGAACTACGGCAGCCGGGACGAGATCACACGCGGTGTCCGGGAACTTGCAGAACAGGTGAAGAACGGGGAACTGGATCCCTCTGAGATCGACGAAGCCGCGATCAGCCGTCATCTGTACACGGGCAAACTGGGTGTCCCCGATCCGGATCTGATCATCCGGCCGGGCGGCGAGGTCAGGCTGTCCAACTATCTCCTCTGGCAGGTAGCCTATGCGGAGATGTACTTCTGCGATACGCTCTGGCCCGACTTTACACCGGATGAATACGAACAGATCCTGCGGTCCTTTGGCAGCCGCGAAAGACGCTTTGGAGGGCGCAACGAATGAAGACAAGGATCCTATCCGGCCTGATCATGGCACCGTTTCTGGCATTGCTGTATTTTGGCGGCTACGTGCTCATGGCGGGCTGCATCTTCGTCGGTGCGGTCGGTCTGTATGAGTTCTATAAGGGCTTCCACAGTCTGGATGTCCATCCGTCCTATCCGATCGGACTCGGTTCGCTGGCGCTGCTGTATCTGATCAATATCATCCTGTGGCACCGCGGCGCGCTCGGCTGGCAGCAGGGCACGTATTACTATACCTGCTGGCTTTTCCTGACGGTCGTGGCATCCATGCTGTATCTGTTCGCGATCGAGCACAGAAAACTGGAGGACGCGATGGCGACCATCACCGGTATCGTCTACGTGGTCTTTTTCTCTTTCCACATGATGCTGGTCGATCAGAGCAACCTGCCCATACTGGTCTGGATCATCGTGCTGGGCGCGTTCGGAACGGATATCTGTGCCTACTTTGCAGGGGTGTTCCTCGGCAAACACAAGCTTTGCCCGAAGATCAGCCCGAAGAAGACCATCGAGGGATCGCTCGGCGGTGTGCTCGGGAGCGTGCTTCTGTGCGGTCTGTTCGGCGTCTTTTTCGCGCCGGAAGCAGCGCTGCACTGCTTTATCCTCGGCGGGCTGTGCGGCATCTTCTCGCAGTTCGGCGATCTCACCGCATCCATCTTCAAGCGTAAGATGGGCATCAAAGATTACGGCAATCTCATCCCGGGGCACGGCGGCATTCTGGACCGCTTTGACAGCGTGCTGTTCACCGCGCCTCTGGTGTTCTACTATATCCATCTGGTCATCATACCGCTGACCTCGCTGTAGAGCCGCCCCGGCGGCCGGCGGCGCTAAAGAGCGGGAAAGGAATCGCTTTCTATGAAGTCTCTGATCATTCTGGGGAGCACCGGCTCCATCGGATCACAGTGCCTTGATATCATCCGTCTTCACAGAGACAGGTTTACTGTCTCTTGTTTATGCTGCGGCAGCCGTGTCGGTCTCCTGCGGGAACAGATCGAGGAATTCGCGCCGCATACGGTCGTTGTTGCGGACGCGCACGATGCGGAGGATCTCAGACGGGACTACCCGGCATTGACGGTCCTGTGCGGTGACGAAGGCCTCAGCGAAGCTGCCGCCGGAGAAGGCGATCTTGTTCTGAATGCCCTGGTGGGGATCCGCGGCCTGGCACCGACGCTTGCCGCCATCGAAGCGGGTAAGGATATCGCGCTTGCCAACAAAGAAACGCTCGTCACGGGCGGGGAACTCGTGATGCGCCGCGCAGCGGAAAAAGGGGTGAAGATCCTGCCGGTCGACAGTGAGCACAGCGCCATCTTCCAGTGTCTGGAGGCGGCGATGGGCAACCGTCCGGCATCTGTCATCCTGACTGCATCCGGCGGCCCGTTCCGCGGGTATACCCTGGAGCAGCTCGAAAATGTGACTCTGGCGCAGGCGCTGGCACACCCGAACTGGTCCATGGGGAAGAAGATCACTGTGGACAGCGCGAGCATGGTCAACAAGTGTCTGGAGATCATCGAGGCGAAGCATCTGTTCGGTATGGCGCCGTCAGAGATCGAAGTGGTGATCCACCCGCAGAGCATCGTGCATTCCATGGTCCGGTTCACGGACGGGGCGGTCCTGGCACAGCTCGGCACGCCCGATATGCGTGTCCCGATCGCCTATGCGATGGATTGGCCGAGAAGAGATACAACAGGCGCCCCGCGCCTTGATTTTGCTTCCCTTGCGGGAGGCCTGACATTTGAGATCCCGGACACGGACGTGTTCCGGACGATCCCGCTGGCGTATGAAGCGCTCGAGCGGGGCGGGACGGCAACGGCCGCCCTCAACGGCGCCAACGAGGTCCTCGTGGCGGCGTTTCTGGAAGAAAAGATCCGGTTCGTCGACATTCAGGAAACCCTCCTGAAGGTGATGGACCGTTATCAGGACACCCCGGTGGATACAATCGAAGCAGTCTTTGAGGCGGACAGAACAGCCCGCAGGATGACGGAGGAGGTGCTGGCCTCCCTATGATCACTGCTATCGCTGCGATCCTGATGTTCTGCATCCTCATCTTCATACACGAATTCGGGCACTTTGCCGCCGCCAAGGCGTGCGGCGTCAGGGTAAACAAATTCGCGCTCGGCATGGGCCCCGCCTTTCTGAAGAAGCAGAAAGGCGAGACGGAGTATTCTCTCAGGGTCTTCCCGATCGGCGGTTTCTGCGAGATGGAAGGAGAAGACGAAGAGTCGGAAGATCCGCGTGCTTTCAGCAATAAAAAATCCTGGCAGAAAGCCGTGATCCTCGTTGCGGGGCCGGCGATGAATTTTCTGCTGGCGCTGCTCCTGATGATCTTCCTGACCTATCAGATGGGGACGGCGACGACCACGCTCGACGTGATCATCGACGGCAGTCCGGCGCAGGAAGCGGGGCTTCTGACAGGAGACGAACTGGTCTCTGTCAATGGTCATCCTGTCGAGGAATGGACGGATCTTACTGCCTATATCAATGCTTCGGAGACCGAGGAACAGACGATCGTCGTACGACGGGGCGGGGAAGAGATCACCATCGTCAGCGGGACTTACGAAGAAGGCGGCCGCCGTATGATCGGCGTACAGCCGGCCTTTGAGAAGGATCTCGCGGGGGCGTTCGTCCAGGGGCCAAGAGCGACCTGGAATCTCACCCGCGACATGTACGGCGTACTCAAGCAGCTGTTCACCGGCGGCGTTTCCGCAAAGGAACTGTCCGGCCCGGTGGGAATCGTCTATATCGTCAATCAGACGGTCAAAACAGGGCTGCTCAATATGATCTATCTGATGGCGCTGATCTCGCTCAACCTCGGGATCATGAACCTGCTGCCGTTCCCGGCGCTCGACGGCGGGCGGTTCGTATTCGTCGCCATCAGAAAACTGACGGGCAAACGGGTGACCGATGAGATGGAAGCCAAGGTCAACATCGCCGGTTTCCTTGTTCTGATCGCCCTGATGCTGTATGTTACCTGGAATGATATCGTGCGGTTCATTGCACCGCTGTTCGGGGGCTGATATGAAAAAACAGATCCAAGTCAGAAACGTGAAGATCGGCGGCGGCGCGCCTGTCGCCGTGCAGTCGATGCTCAACGTGCATACAGAAGATGTAAAGGCATGCCTGGCGCAGATCGGGCGGCTGGAACAGGCCGGCTGTGACATCGTGCGCCTTGCCGTTCCGAATATGGAAGCGGCAGAGGCGTTCGGCGAGATCCGCCGGAAGACGGATATGCCGCTCGTTGCGGATATCCACTTTGATTACCGCCTGGCAGTCGCAGCCGTGCGAAGCGGCGCGGACAAGATCCGCATCAACCCCGGGAACATCGGCGACGACGACCGGGTGCAGGCAGTGGTGGATGCCTGCCGGGAGCGGGGGATCCCGATCCGCGTAGGCGTCAATTCCGGTTCCCTGGAGAAGGACCTGCTCGAGCTGTACGGGCCGACCGCCAGAGCGCTGGCGGAGAGCGCGCTTCGCAATGTGCGCCGGATCGAGGATATGGGCTTTACGGATATCGCGGTATCCCTCAAGTCCTCCGACGTGCCGACGACCATCGAAGCGTACCGGCTGGTCGATCAGGCATGCGACTATCCGCTGCACATCGGCGTGACCGAAGCGGGCACCCGTGAAAGCGGGATCATCAAGTCCGCCGTCGGTCTGGGCACACTGCTCATGGACGGCATCGGCGATACGATGCGCGTTTCGCTGACAGGGGACCCGGTCGCGGAAGTGACAGCTGCCCGCAAGATCCTCGCCGCCTGCGGCAGAGAGAAGGAGCCGATCAATATCGTGGCCTGTCCAACCTGCGGCAGGACGAAGGTCAACCTTGAAGCCATCGTGCTGGACGTCACCGCAGCGCTTATGCCGATCGGCAGACAGCGTCAGGAAGAAGGCAAAAAGCCGCTGACCGTCGCTGTCATGGGCTGTGAGGTCAACGGACCGGGGGAAGCCGCGGAGGCGGACCTGGGGGTGGCAGGCGGCAACGGCAAAGGGCTGCTGTTCCGCAAAGGAGAAAAACTGAAAGTTGTCGATGAGAGCGAGATCACATCGGCATTGGTAGAATTAGTGAGGCATTATGAAGACATTTAAAACCGTTCACACTGTCATCGCCAGAGACCTCAATGCACATATGACACTCTACGCGGGCAGGGCGATGGAGTGGGCCTTTGAGGCCAACTACATGGCCACAGTCGAAGCGCGCAACGAAAATCTGAACATCGTCTACAAAGACATCCACAGTTTTGATTTCAAGGCGCCGGCTAAACTGGGCTATGTCCTGGAGTACGAGGTGACCGTCGTCCGTGTCGGCGCCAAGTCCATGACCATGCGCACGGGTGTTTACGAAATGGTTTCCAGAAAACTCATCGCGGAAGGCTATATGACTTTTGTCACGATCGATGAGGCGACCGGAAAGAGCGTGCCCTGTACGGTGGAACTGGATGAGCCGGGCAGCGCGGAGGAAGCTTTCTGGAGAGAAAAAGCGGAGTCGTATTTCAGATGATTGGCAGGATCCTTGAGAAACATCTGCATACCGGACAGAGTGTCAGCATCGAAGACGCTGTCCTGTCGAGAGACGCGGGGTGCCTGTTCCTTACCGGAACGTCCAACTTCACACCGGACGATACCTGGGAGGAGGCTGTACGCCGCGAGATCCTGGCTGCCGTGCCGGGCCTTTCCGACGTACGCTTTGAGGTGACGGCTGTATTGCCCGCGCTCGCACTGGAGGACGTGCTTCCTCTGGCGCTGCGTCTCGTACAGGACAACCAGCAGGATCCGTGGATGCGCGCCGTGACGCCGGAAGGGCACACCTTTGAAGAGGAAACGCTGTTCCTGAGCGTGATGGGCGACCGCGCTGCTGAGGAACTCGACCGGACTGCCGGTCCGTATTTCAGCCGCACGGTCAGTGAAGAACTGGGCCGTCCTGTTACGGTGCGGTTCCGTCATAATGAAGAGGCTCAGGAAGAGATCTTTGCGGACATCCAGGACAGTTTTGACGCGCCGCCTGAGCCGGAGCAACCGGAAGAAGAGAAAAAACGCTCTTTTGCGGACGGGCGCATCAAAGGGCGGTTCATCGACCGCCCGCCCATCCCGATGGCGCAGCTGCCGCGCGATGAAGTGCCGGTCACAGTCGCAGGGAGAGTGTTCTCCGTGGAGACGCGCCGCGTGAAGAAATCCGAGCGCGCCATGCGGTTCTCCAAAGACAAGGATGATACGTCCACACTCGTGACGCTCTATATGTCGGACAAGACGGAGTCCGTCTGTGTCAAGATGTTCTGTGACAACAAGGAGTGGGCGGAGATCGAAGGTGTCATGTCGCCCGGCTGTGATATCATCGTCGGCGGCAAACTTGAGCAGGATCAGTTCCTTAAGAGCATGGTCATCCGTGCCCGCGACATCGGCACCTGGAAAATGCCGGAACGGGAGGATACTTGTGAAAAGAAGCGCATCGAGCTCCACGCGCATACCAAACTGAGCGCTCTTGACGGGCTTTCCGATCCGCAGGCGCTGGTCAAGCGCGCCGTCAAGTGGGGGCACGAAGCGATCGCCATCACAGACCACGGCGTCGTTCATGCGCTGCCCAAAGCGTATGATGCGGGCGGCAGCAAGATCAAGGTCATCCTCGGCACGGAAGGGTATCTGTACGATGACGCCGGGAAGATCGATGAGAACGGTGAGATCGACTATATGTCCGGCCGCACGTACCACATTGTCGTGCTGGCGAAGAACCTGACAGGGCGAACCAATCTGTACAAACTGATCAGCTATTCGCACATGGACTATTTCTATAAAAAACCGCGCCTGCCAAGGTCCGTCCTGCAGAAGCACCGGGAAGGACTGATCCTTGGATCGGCCTGCCAGGCGGGCGAACTGTATCAGGCGATCGTGAATGGTGCCCCGGAGGAGCAATTGCTCAAAATCGCATCATTCTATGACTATCTGGAAGTGCAGCCGCTGTCGAACAACCACTTTATGATCGAGGACCCGCGCTATCCGCTGATCAATTCGGAAGAGGATATCCGCAGCTGCAACAGGAAAGTGCTGGAACTCGGCAAACGGCTCGGCCTGCCGGTCGTCGCGACCAGTGATACGCACTACATTGATCCGGAAGACAACATTCTCCGCGAGATCATCCGCGCGGGGCAGGGTTACAGCGACATCGGCGGCGATCATGGTCTGTATTTCAGAACAACTGACGAGATGCTGCAGGAGTTCTCCTATTTCGGCGAACAGGACTGCTATGATGTGGTCATCGGCGGCCCCGCGAAGGTCGCGGCGATGTGCGAGAAGATACCGCCTGCACCGGGCAGGGAATTCCCGCGCCCGACCATCAAGGACGCGGATAAGATCCTCAGGGAGAGCTGTGAACAGAAGATGCGGGAGCGTTACGGGGATCCTGCGCCGCAGGATCTGGTGGAGCGGCTCAACAAGGAACTCGACAGCATCATCGACAACGGATATGCCGTCCTGTACGTATCCGCCAAGATGCTGGTCGACAAGTCCAACTCGGACGGCTACATCGTCGGTTCCAGAGGATCGGTCGGTTCGTCCTTCGCGGCGTTCATGTCCGGCATCTCCGAAGTCAATCCGCTGG
Organism: Clostridiales bacterium; assembly: GCA_040307715.1. Taxonomy (GTDB): domain Bacteria; phylum Bacillota; class Clostridia; order Peptostreptococcales; family Anaerovoracaceae; genus RUG13615. Next base: position 16,022 of record JAWRJC010000102.1, read on the forward strand.
CGGCGCACTACGTATGTCCGCACTGCCGCCACTTCGAATGGGGCGACACGCTGGAGTATGAGTGCGGCGTCGATATGCCGGACAAGAACTGTCCGGAATGCGGCACCCTGATGGACAGGGACGGCTATTCGATCCCGTTCGAGACCTTCCTCGGCTTCAGCGGCAACAAAGAGCCGGATATCGACCTCAACTTTGCCGGTGAGTATCAGCCGATCGCACAGAAGTACGTCGATGAGATCTTCGGTGCGGAGAACACCTATAAGGCCGGTACTGTCGGCACAGTTGCGGAGAAGACCGCGTACGGCTTCATTTCCGCCTACAGTGAAGCGACACACCGGAGCGTCAGCCGGTTTGAAAGGGAACGGCTGGCCAAGGGCTGCGAGGACGTGAAGCGGACTACCGGACAGCATCCGGGCGGCATCATCGTCGTGCCGGACGGGCATCAGATCTTCGAGGTCACCCCGATCCAGTATCCTGCCAACAAGAAAGAGTACGGCATCGTCACCACACACTTTGATTATCACAGTTTTGAGGAAGCGCTCCTCAAGCTCGATATCCTCGGTCACGATGGTCCGACCATGGTCCGTCTGCTGCACAATTCGACGGGCATCGACCCGCAGACGGTGCGGATCAACGATCCGAAGGTCATGGAGCTGTTCCTCGGGACCAAATCGCTGGATATCAAAGATCCGCAGTACCGGTTCACAGACGGCAGTTACGGCATCCCTGAATTCGGGACGCCCATCGCCCGCGGGATGCTCAACGACACACATCCCAAACGCATCGGGGATCTGGTCCGCCTGACAGGTCTGGCGCACGGCACCGATGTCTGGTCGGGCAATGCGCAGGATCTGATCAAGAAAGGCGTCGCTACGATGGGTGAAGTCATCGCGACCCGTGACGACATCATGACCTATCTGATCGAGAAAGGTCTGCCGAAGGCAGAAGCCTTCGATATTATGGAGCGCGTCAGAAAGGGCAAGGTCGCCGGCGGCAAGGTCAAGGAGTGGCCGGAGTGGTCGAAAGACATGCGCGAGCACGGCGTGCCGGAGTGGTACATCGGCTCCTGCGAGAAGATCAAGTACATGTTCCCGCGCGGCCACGCGGCGGCGTACGTCATCATGTCCTGCCGCATCGCGTACTTCAAGATCTACTATCCGCCGCATTTCTACGCGGCCAGATGCACGACGAAGGTCGAGGACTTCAACTGGGATATCGTGCAGGGCGGGATCCGCATGGTGGAGAGCCGCATGGACGAGATCGATCAGTATCTCGACGAGGCGCCGCCCGGTAAGACGGTCACCAAAGAGAAGAACGAGAAGACGCTGCTGGAGATCATCTATGAGATGCTCGCAAGAGGCTACGAGTTCGAAGCCCCCAGTTTCGAGCATTCCGCGGCGGATCATTTCACCGTCCACGACAACAAGGTCGTCGTGTCGCTGAACGCGCTCGAGGGCATCGGCACCAGTGCCGCCCGCTCGATCATGGAGGCGTACCGGGAGCGGCCGTTCGAGACGGTCGAGGACATCCAGGTCCGCGGTAAGGCGAACAAGACCGCCATCGAAGCACTGCGGAAGATCGGCCTGCTTGACGGTATGGACGAGTCCAATCAGCTGTCATTCTTTTAAAAGAAAGCAAACAAGCGAAAGCCCGGAAGAGAGATCTCCGGGCTTTTCAGTACGCTTTTCGTATTGCTATATAACTGATACGTCCTGTATAATCTGAATGTCAGAAACTAGCAATCGTCTGACAACAGAGCTTGTGATGCCGGCGGAAGCCGGCACACGGACAACGCAGACTGTGTATTTTATGCCGGAGAAAGGAGCGGTGTGGCTCATGAAGCCTTTGATGAAAAAAATCGGCTGTATAGTCCTGATATTTGCAATGATGATCACGTTCATTCCGGCAATGAGCCAGGCGGCTTATGCGGATGAAGAGGTTACTGTCGCCGGAACGCAGCAGGATACGGATCCCCCGGAGATCGACACCGCCGTGATGACTGTCTCACCAAAGACCGCTTCGCCGGGAGATACTGTGACCATCTCTGTCAGAGTGACGGATGCATCGGAGATCGCGGAGGTATCTTTGTCTCTGCGGTACCCGGACGGAACCGAAGAAACCGGGGTGGTGATGCAGTATAACGAGGAGACTGAGTTATATGAATACGCATTCCCGGTCACAGAAGATACCGTGGACGGCGGCTACTGTGTTTACGAATTCGATGCCGCAGATGAAAACGGGAATGAGACCTGCAGCAATATTGAAGCCGAGCCGCTGCAGTTCACTGTTGCGGGAGCAAGTTCAGAGGAGAACGCACCTCAGATCGATCCGTCGCAGCTGGAAGTGTCCCCGGCGGTCGCCGCAGCAGGAGATACGGTCAGAGCAGGCGTTGCGGTGACCGACGATACGGGCGTCAGTCAGGTCCTGTTCTACTATATCGATCCGCAAACGGGATCGCGCGCGGAAGCGTACCCCGCGAGCCGCGATGATTCTGCAGACATGTGGTACGCTGATATTCCGATCACGGAAAGCACGCCTACAGGCGTGTGGCAGCTGGACAGCATTTACGCGAAGGACATCTATAATAATGAGACCGAACTGAATGCCCCCGGCACCGGGGCGGATTTTACGGTAAAGAAATCCATTGCAAAGGCAACGGTCTCCATATCAGGAAGCGGTTCCTTTGCCTATACGGGAGCGGCCATCACGCCGGCGGTCACCGTCACAGACGGCTCTGCCACGCTCACGAAAGGGACCGACTATACTGTGGCGTACGCAAACAATACGAATGTCGGTACGGCGACCATCACGATCACGGGCAGCGGGGAATATGCCGGCACAGTCAAAAAGGCTTTCAAAATCACCACGAACTGCCATGTCAAAGCCCTTTGGGCAAGCCAGCACAATGTGGGCTCCGTATTGTTCAAATGGACCAAGCTCCCCGGTGAATCCGTGAGCGGCTGGGAGGTCCATTACCGCACCAAGAAGATCGGCGGCGGGGGATGGAGCAGCTGGACGACCAAGTCGTTCTCCGCGGGGACGATGGAGTTCAGATGCCCGGTCAAGGCGGACTATGTCGTGGAGATCCATGCGCGCGCCAAGGGCGATAAGAGCTGGAGCCAGGGCATCATCACGACGCCGGCCGGCGGCAAGTACCAGGCGATGAAATATGTTTATGTCAAGGATGCGGCAACCAACAAGCGTGTCGACAGCGTCACGCTTTATGTCGGAGACACGGTCAGATTGAAGCCGGATTATGAATACCCGGTGGCGGATTATACAAAGAGACCGAGACTGTATCCCACCCATGCGCTGTGGGATCTTGACGCAGCCGGCAAGGCGATGCTGACGATCACAAAACCGGACGGAAGTAAGTATACCGGGGGGCTGATCGACGGGGCGGCAACGTTCAAGGCCGTCAAGAAGGGGACGACCACGCTGATCTGCCGGGCGCCGAACGGCAGGACCAAGGTGCTCACCGTGACAGTCAAACCGAAGCCTGACGAGTCGGTCCCGAAGAGCATCAACGCGACAGCCGCGCACACGTATACATTCAATGGTAAAATATCAGGCACCGATGGCAACGGGAATCCTTGCAATTTGGAGACCGTGCTGGCTTCCGATACAGCTAAGAAGGTGGTGCTTCGCGGAGAAATACAGTTTACCAAGAGGTATCCGGTCGGCAGCAACACGGAGATCGATGCAACAGGTGCAACGATCTATTCGGCATCCAATGGCGACGGCTGCCTGACCAACGTGGTGGACAGCTACAATTACGATGCGGTCAGGAACATCGTGATTAGGGGCGGTACATGGAAGAAAATGGACGGTTTTGAAAAGACCATGTTCCTCTTTGTCCATGGAAGCAATATCCGGATTGAGGATGTGAAGAGAATTGAGTGTGCTTATAACGGGGGACACTGCATCGAACTGGTGGCTTGCAAGGATGTCATCATAAAGAATTGCCAAGAGCTGGTGATGATAGGCGCGAATCCTGCCAACAACGAGGACGAGCCGTTGCAGCTCGATCACGCGTCGCCGTCCACTGCGCCGTCGATCCCGGCAGCTGCGAAAAACCGGCATGCCTGCCAGAACGTTCAGATCACCGGATCCACGATGGTCGGCGGCAGAGGCCTCTGTGCCGGCCACGGCGGCACGGACAGTGAGAGCCAGCACATTTACCACAAGAATGTCTGGATCGAGAATAATAAAATCACCGGCGTGTCGTCCGAAGCCTGCGCGATGTTCAATGTCTGCGGCCTGACCGTCACCGGGAATACGATCACTGCGAAAGGCGGGAGTGTTGACAAAGTCAATTCTGTTGCGCTCCACGTGCAGATCCCGGAGAAGTCCAAGGCACCTGCCGAGATGGCATCTTCGACGGTCCTGATTTCCGGGAACACATGCACGGGCGGCCGGAACTGCATACTGGTATACTCTCATTCCGACTATCATTCGAAGTTCGGAACCGTGAAGATCCTGAATAATACGCTGTATTACAGAGGAAAGGCGGACAGTGCGATCACGACGGGCGGCTGGGACCATAAAGCGGGCAAGTCGTTTGACGCCATCACAAGTCTTACGGTCTCCGGGAACACGAAGATCAAGAAGTAGGATCTGCCGGGGATTCCAAAAAAGGCTTGCAATCAAGCCATTTTGGTGGTAGTATCACTAAGGATAAGTTATTGCTGAAGGGCGAACCCAAAGGTTCGCTCTTCTGTATAGTGAGAAAAATCGCGAAAGAGCGATTCCGGGAAGGAGAGCCTATGGCATCTAAGATCACGGACCGCATCGCCGCGTACATGGAAGGCTTCCCCAAAGAGGAAAGACTCAGCCTGTACCACTGCGAATTCGTCAAGGAAGGTCCGGACCGGTATCTGCGCGTCTACATCGATGTGGACGAAGACGGCCGGTATGTGAGCACCGATGACTGCGAGAAGGTCAGCAAGTTCCTCGAGGAGCGGCTGGACGCGGACGACCCGATCGAGGGGACGTACGTGCTGGAAGTGTCCTCGCCGGGCATGGACCGTCCGCTGATCACCGACGCGCATTACGAAAAGTATATGGGAGAACTCGTCGATGTGCGGCTGTACAAGCCTTATGAAGGCGAAAAACTCCTGACCGGGACGCTGGAAGGCAAGACGGCGGAGACTGTTTCGATCCGCCCCGAAGACCGCAACGAGGTCATCACCCTGCCGCTCAAGGATGTTGCAAAAGTGCAGCTGGCGGTAGTGCTATAAAGGAGAACAGAAATGAACAAAGAATTTATCGAAGCCATCGAACAGCTGGAAAAAGAAAAGGGCATGTCCCAGGATCTTCTGTACGAAGCCCTGGAAGCGGCGCTGACCAAGGCATACAAAAAGAGTGTCAGCCCCGGGGACGGCCGCAAGAAGGACAGTGATATCAACCTGGACGTCGAAGTGCGCATCGACCGCACCACCGGCGACATCGAAGTCGTCGCGATCAAAGAGGTCGTCGCGGATGAAGAACTGACCGATCCGTACAAGCAGATCGCCCTGAGCGACGCGCGGATGATCGACCCTGACTATGAGATCGGAGAGTACGTCGAGTATCCGAAGACACCGGACGACTTCGGCCGCATCGCAGCCCAGACGGCGAAGAATGTGCTGGTCCAGAAGATCCGCGACGCGGAGCGCGTCATGATCTACAACGAATTCATCGACAAGAAGGGCCAGGTCCTGACCGGCCGTGTCGCCAGAAAGTACAACGACACGATCTACGTCAACCTGGGCAAGACCGAGGGCATCCTCTCCGCCAAAGAGCAGGTCCCCGGTGAAAAGTTCAACATCGACGAGCGCATCAAGGTCTATGTCATGGATGTCAAAGACCCCAACAGCGAACCCGAACCCAAGGCCGGCGAGAAGCGCAAGAAAAAGAAGAACAACGTGCCGATCGTCTTCCTGTCCCGCTCCCATCCGTATCTGGTCAAGTGCCTGTTCGCGATGGAAGTGCCGGAGATCGAAGAAGGGCTGGTCGAGATCAAGGAGATCGCCCGTGAAGCCGGCAGCCGTACCAAGATGATGGTCTACACGGAAGATGAGAACATCGATCCGGTCGGCGCCTGTGTCGGCGCAAGAGGTGTCCGCGTCCAGAACGTCGTGGATGAACTCTTCAGCGAGAAGATCGATATCATCCCGTGGAGCGAGGATCCGGTCGAACTGGTGACCAACGCGCTGTCTCCGGCGAGAGTCGAAGAAGTGTTCCTCGATGAGGAAGCGCACATCGCGACTGTCGTCGTGCCGGATTACCAGCTGAGCCTGGCCATTGGCAAGTCCGGCCAGAACGTGCGCCTTGCCGCCAAACTCTGCAGCTGGAAGATCGATATCAAGAGCCACACGCAGTACTACGGCGATGAGGAAGGCTTCGAAGACGATTACGAAGAAGCATACGATGACGCGCCGGTGACGGAAGATGCCCCGGCCGCCGAAATGGAAAGTGAAGATGCGGAAGCGCCCGAAGAGACACCTTCGGAAGAGATGACCGCAGCAGAGGAAGAATAAGAACGATGAAGAAAACTCCTATGAGACGATGCGTCGGATGCATGACATCCAAACCGAAGAATGAACTGACGCGTATCGCCTGCTACGAAGGAGAGGTCCACGTGGATCCGACAGGAAAGGCGAAGGGGCGCGGCGTGTACGTCTGCCCGGATGAGGCCTGCATCGCAAAGGCGTTCAAGACAAAGGCGCTGGCGCGGTCGCTCGGGATGCCGATCGACAAGGAGACTTTGGACCGGATATTCGAGGAATTACATGGACAGGAAAACGCTTAGTTATCTGGGATTTGCCAGAAAGGCAGGGCAGCTCGTCACCGGGATGGGGACGTGCGAGATCCAGCTCAAAAAAGGCCGTGTCCGTCTGCTGCTGTTCGCGGAAGACATGGCGGCCGGCAGTCTGGAAAAAGCCATTGCCCTTGCAAAGCGTTACGGAGTCCCCTACGTGATCGCCGGGACCGGCGAAGAGCTTTCACAGAGCACAGGGACTGCGGGAAGATATGTATTCGGCGTGACCGACGCACATTTCGCGGGAGTCATCGCTTCCTCCATAGAGAAAGAAGAACAAACAGCGGTCAAATAGAGATTGTAACAAGGAGGTGTCCGGATGGCAGTAAAAGTGACAGAACTGGCCAAAGAACTGGGCAAGACAAATGAAGAAATCATGGCGGCAGCCAAAGATCTGGGGATCGGCGTCCGCACGACAAACAGCACGATCGAAGAAGACGGGGTGCATGCGATCCGCATGAAGCTCGGCCTTGCCGGAAAAGAAACGAAGATCGTCAAAGCAGCACCGGCTGCGACGAAGGCAGCACCGGCTGCGACGAAGGCGGCACCCGGCGCGACGAAGGCGGCACCCGGTGCGACCAAAGCCGCGCCCGGCGCGACCAAGGCGGCACCCGGCGCAACGAAGGCAGCACCCGGTGCGACCAAGGCAGCCCCCGGCGCAACGAAAGCAGCACCCGGCGCGACCAAAGCGGCATCGGCTGCAAAGCCTGCGGCTTCGCCGGCCGCAGGAGCGAGAAGACCGGCGCCCAAGGCAGCAGAGCCTGAAAAGCCTGAAGAGACCGCGGCGGAAGAGCAGCCGCGCGTCATGACAGCTCAGGACGCAAAGACGGCAGCGTCTCTCAATCTTGGTGCAGCGAGAAGGATCAAAAAAGAAAACATCAAACCGAAGGAACCGAAGAAGGAAGAGCCGGCACCTGCTGCAGAGGAACCGGCGGCGCCCGCGCAGGAGGAAAAACCTGCTGCCGCCGAAAAGGCTCCGGAAGCACCTGCAAAAGAAGCTGCGCCGGCAGAAAGACTTGCAGAAGAAGCGGCTGCGCCGGAAACAAAACCCGCAGCGCCGGAAGCACCGGCGGCGGAGAAACCGGTTGAGAAACCGGCTCAAAAACAAGCTGAAAAACCGGCTCCGAAAAAGCCGATGCACGATGACGGCCGTCAGAAACTCAAGATCATCAGAAAGGCGAGCGAGGACGAGCAGCCGGCGAGACCGCAGAGATCGCGCACCGGCGCATCCGGCGGCCAGCGCCCCGCAGGCGGTCAGAAGCCGGCAGCCGGTGAGAGAAGACGTCCCGGGGACCGTCCCGCAGGCGGACAGGGCGCAGGCGCCCGCAGCGGTCAGAACGCCGCACCCGCG
>JAWRJC010000103.1:0-2622 GCA_040307715.1 Clostridiales bacterium
CTCGACCGTCTCAACCAGGTCATCGCCGAGCGTCTGTCCGGTCTTCTGGTCGTGCGCGCGTTCAACTCCGAACAGGCTGAAGAGGACCGTTTTGACGAGACCAATCTGGAACTCAAAAAGATCAATATTTTTGTCAACCGCTGCATGGCGTTCCTGTTCCCCTCGATGACCATCGTCATGAACCTGGTCAATATCCTGATCGTGTGGGTCGGGGCGCATATGGTAGAGGCGCAGGACCTGCTCATCGGCGACATGCTCGCGTTCCTGCAGTACGCCATGCACGTCATCATCTCGTTCCTGTTCGTGACCATGATGTTCATCATGATTCCGCGCGCCGCCGTCTCCGGCAACCGCATCGGGGAAGTTCTCGATATCGAGACGACCATCCGGGATGCGGAGGACGCTGCCGCGCCGGATCCGGACAAGGTCCGCGGCGAGATCACTTTCGACGGGGTCTGTTTTGCGTACCCCGACGCTGAAGAAAAGACCCTGGATAACATCAGCTTCACCGCCGCGCCCGGCACGACGACTGCCATCATCGGCGGCACCGGCAGCGGCAAATCGAGTCTGATCAGTCTCATCCCGCGCCTGTTCGACGTCACGGAAGGCAGTATCAGCCTGGACGGGCAGGATATCCGGACCATGCCGCAGAAGTCTCTCAGGGCGGCTGTCGGCTATGTGCCGCAGAAGGGACTGCTCTTCACCGGGACCATCGCGGACAACCTGCGCTACGGCAAGCGGGACGCCACACAGGAAGAACTGGAGCAGGCGGCGGAGACGGCGCAGGCGCTGTCCTTCATCCGCGAACTGCCGGAGGGATTTGACACGCCGGTCGCACAGGGCGGCACGTCCGTGTCCGGCGGTCAGAAACAGCGCCTGTCGATCGCCAGAGCGCTGATCAAAGACCCGCAGGTCCTCATTTTTGACGACAGTTTCAGCGCGCTCGACTTCAAGACCGACGCGGCGCTGCGCAAGGCGCTGAAGGAAAGCGCTTCTGATAAGACACTTATCATCGTTGCCCAACGCATCAACACGATCATGGACGCCGACCAGATCCTCGTCATGGAGGATGGAAAGATCGTCGGCCGCGGCACCCACAAGGAACTGCTCGCAGGCTGCAGCGTCTACAAAGAGATCGCGATGTCGCAGCTCAGCGAAGAAGAACTGGGAAAGGGGGTGGCGTAAGATGGCGGCTCCCAGACAATCCCAGATCGGCAAGCCCAAACATGGCCCCGGCAGCCGCGCTGCAGCCATGATGCCCGGCGAAAAAGCGGGCGATCTGAAGGGGACGATGAAAAAGCTCCTCGGCTATCTGGCGCCATACAAGATCCGCCTGATCCTCGTGCTGCTGTTTGCGATCGCGAGCACGATCTTCTCCATCGTTTCTCCGCTGATTCTCGGCAGTGCGACGGACACCATCGTGAAAGGGCTCTCGAGCGGCACCGGCGTCGATTACCAGGCGCTGCTCCGGATCATCGTATTCCTGATCGGTCTGTACGGCATCAGCTTCGCGTTCTCGACGGCGCAGGGCTTCATCATGGCAGGCGTCTCGCAGACGATCACCTATGAATTCCGCCGGCTCCTGTCCGAGAAGATGGACAAACTGCCCGTCAAATACTTCGACGGGATGACCCACGGTGAATACCAGAGCCGCGTCATCAACGACATCGAGACCGTCAACCAGTCGCTGTCGCAGAGCATTACGCAGGTCATCACAGCAGCCGTGACCATCGTCGGCACCCTCGCTATGATGATCCGCATCAGCCTCATCATGACGATCGTGGCACTGCTCGTGCTGCCGATGTCGATGGTGATGATCAAGCTCGTCGTCGGCAAGTCGCAGGGGCATTTCAAGAACCAGCAGAAATACCTCGGCGAAGTCAACGGGCATGTCGAAGAGATGTTCACCGGCCACACGGTGGTCAAGGTGTTTAATAAAGAGGAAGAAAGCCAGGCGGCATTCGACGCGATGAACGACAAGCTCTACGAATCGGCCTGGAAGTCGCAGTTCCTCTCCGGCATCATGATGCCGGCTACCAACCTCATCGGCAACCTGGGATATGTGCTGGTCTGCATCCTGGGCGGGTACCTGGCGATCGCCGGCCGCGTCAGCATCGGCAACATCCAGGCATTCATCCACTACGTGCGCAATTTCAACCAGCCGCTCCAGCAGGTCGCCAACGCGGCCAATCTCCTGCAGTCTACGGCTGCGGCAGCGGAGCGCATCTTCGAGATCATCGATGAGGAGGAAGAACCCGGTGCTTTTGAGGGCACGGCGAAGCGGGAACTGGGACGTGGAATGAGACAGGAATCGCACGAGGCGGCAGACAGGACGCGGCGCGCGATGATCGATGCGGCGGAAGGCCGCGTGGATTTCGACCATGTCTCCTTCGGCTATAAGCCGGGTCATACGATCATCAAGGATTTCACGTTCACGGCAGAGCCGGGCAGCCGCGTCGCCATCGTCGGACCGACCGGAGCCGGCAAAACGACGCTCGTCAAGCTGCTGCTGCGCTACTATGAACTGAACGGCGGCCGGATCCTGGTCGACGGCAAAGATATCAAAGACTATTCCCGCGGCGATCTTCGCGATCACTTCGCGATGGTGCTGCAGGATACCTG
>JAWRJC010000104.1:0-10032 GCA_040307715.1 Clostridiales bacterium
CGGTTACGTTTTTGACGAAGAAGCGGAAGGGAAGCCGTTTGCCGAACTGACGGAATGTCCGGTCTGCATGCAGCCCGCGTCTGTATTCAAACCGGAAGAGGGACAGGAAGAACCGAAGTCAGCAGCGCCGGCAGCTGAAAAAGAAGCGAATCCGCTGGCGTACGACCCGGCATTTGCACGCCGCGATGAGACCTGCCGCTACATGGCGGAGATCCATGATCTGGCAGTGAACGGAAAATCGATCGGCGCGGCGATGTCCACAAAGATGCCGATGGCCGGCTGGGATGACGTCCTGCTGATGGGCGCGCAGCTCGATCCGGCGCCAATGGACGATGACTTCGATGCCCATACGATGATCGTGATCGGCAAACATGCCGCAAAGCCGATGCTGCTCGATATGCCGGTCTATATTTCGCACATGTCGTTCGGCGCACTGTCCGCAGAGATCAAAGAAGCACTTGCCAAAGGATCCGCAATGGCGAAGACCGCGATGTGCAGTGGCGAAGGCGGTATCCTGCCCGCGGAAAAAGCGGCTGCGTACAAATATATCTTCGAATACATTCCGAACAAATACAGTGTTACGGACGAGAACCTGAAGTCTTCCGACGCGATCGAGATCAAGATCGGCCAGGGTACCAAACCGGGCATGGGCGGTCATTTGCCCGGTGAGAAAGTCACCCCGGAGATCGCTGCGCTGCGCGGCAAGAAGCCCGGGGAGGATGTGCAGAGCCCGAGCCGGTTCCCGGAGATCAACAGCAAGGAAGACCTCAAGGCGATGGTCGACATGCTCCGTGAACGCTCGGAGGGTAGACCGATCGGCATCAAGATCGCGGCAGGACACATCGAACGCGATCTGGCATGGTGCGTGGCTGCCGGTCCGGATTTTGTGACGATCGACGGAAGAGGCGGCGCGACCGGTTCGAGTCCGCTGTTCTTAAGAGAATCGACCTCCGTTCCCACGTTGTATGCGCTGTCCAGAGCCCGCAAGTATCTCGACAGTGTCGGTTCGGATATCGAGCTCGTCATCACCGGCGGCCTGCGTGTCAGTTCCGACTTCGCCAAGGCCATCGCGATGGGGGCGGATGCGGTTGCCATCGCGTCTGCGGCGCTGATCGCGGCAGCCTGCCAGCAGTACCGCATCTGCGGTGACGGCAGATGTCCGGTCGGCATCGCGACACAGGATCCGGAGCTCCGGAAGCGCCTCCATGTGGAGACGGCTGCGCAGCGCGTCGGGAACTTCCTCAATGTAACAAAGAAAGAATTGCAGATGTTCGCGCGCGTCACAGGCCATGAGCATATCGCGGACCTGTCGATGGCGGACCTGATGACAACCAGCGAAGAGATCGCGAAATACACAGGCATTCCGCACGTCGGCATGCCGGTAGAGGTGCCGGAGGAATAGCGATTCCGGGATAGATTAAGACACGTTTATGAGCAACGAAAAACAAGCGGCAAACAAATCAAATACAAAGATCACCCATATGATCGGGCAGCTGGTCTCGTTTTTCAAACCGCACATGGGCTTGTTCGTACTGGACATGTTCTGCGCGGTTCTGGCGGCTGCCATTGATCTGGCGTTCCCGCTCGTCTCGCGTTATGCGATGTACGAGCTGCTGCCAGGCAAGGCATACCGGATCTTCTTCATTCTTATGCTTGGTGTGGTGATCTTCTATTTCCTGCGGTCGGTCTGTTATTACATGATGACATACTGGGGTCATACCTTCGGCGTACGCGTCGAAGCCGATATCCGGAAAGCCCTGTATGAGCATCTGCAGGAAATGGATTTTGCCTTCTACGATCAGACGCGTACCGGCCGCATCATGAGCCGTCTGACCGGCGATCTGTTCGAGATCACTGAGTTGTCGCACCACGGACCGGAGGACCTGCTGATCTCGATCCTGACGATCACCGGATCGCTGTTCTTTATGTTCACCATCGAGTGGCGGCTCGCGCTGGTCGTCGCGTCGCTGATCCCGATCTTCCTGCTCATCGTGATGAGCAGACGCCGGGATATGACGGATACCTCCGCAGAGGTCAAACAGAAACTCGCGGCGATCAACGCGGATATCGAATCGTCGATTTCCGGGATCCGCACGTCGAAAGCCTTCACCAACGAGATGGAGGACCGCGAGCGGTTCGACGCTTCCAACAACCGCTATAAGGATGCGCGCAAAGGGTTTTACAGGGCGATGGCAGCCTTCATGTCGAGCCAGGAGTTCTTCATGTGCATCCTGCCTGTTGCGGTCATTGCGTGCGGTGGTTACCTGATCATGAAGGGCAGCATGAACTACGTCGATCTGATCACGTTCACACTGTTTGTCAATGCGTTCGTCACGCCGATCCGCAAACTGTCTGCATTCGCGGAAGTGTTTACGAGCGGAACGGCAGGTCTTAAGCGATTCCTGGAGCTCATGTCGATCGAGCCTAAGATCACCGAAAAGGAGGACGCGGAGGAGATCCGCATAGAAGGCGGACGTATCGATGTGGAACACGTATCCTTCGCTTACCGGCAGGAAGAAGCAGCCGGACTCGATGAGCCCGTTGAAGATGAAGAAGACGATGAGGCAAAAGCAGAAGGAGAAGAGAGCAGAAAACGGGTTTACGGCCGGACGATCCTGAATGATGTCACACTGACAGTCGCGGCCGGGGAAACCGTTGCTGTCGTAGGTCCCTCTGGCGGCGGCAAGACGACGCTCTGTCAGCTGATCCCGCGCTTTTATGATGTCTCAGAAGGACGGATCCTGATCGACGGACAGGATGTGCGCGATGTGACGATCCGCTCGCTCAGACAGGCGGTCGGGATCGTCCAGCAGGACGTCTTCATTTTTGCGGATACGATCCTCGAGAATATCCGGTACGGCCGTCCCGGCGCTTCTTACGAGGAAGTGGTCGCCGCGGCGAAGCAGGCAGAGATCTACGACGACATCATGGAAATGCCGGACGGTTTTGATACGTACGTCGGTGAACGGGGGACCAAGCTTTCGGGCGGCCAGAAACAGCGTGTTTCGATCGCGCGTATTTTCCTGAAGGACCCCAGGATCCTGATTCTCGACGAGGCAACGTCCGCGCTGGACACGATCACCGAGGAACAGATCCAGGAGAGCTTCACCAGGCTGTCACAGGACCGCACTACAGTTGTCATCGCGCACCGCCTCGCAACGGTCAGAGATGCGGACCGCATCGTTGTGATCGACCATGGCCGCATTGTAGAAGAGGGTACGCACGACGAACTGCTGGCAGCAAAGGGAGCCTATGCGGACCTTTACCTCACACAGCGGCTTTCCTGATCCGGGAGGTATATGTGAATGACTGTCTACGCAGCTGCCTGCTATTTCATGATCTATTCATTCCTCGGCTGGGTGCTGGAGGTCGTTTATCATGCGGTCGGACAGGGGATCATCGTCAACCGCGGTTTTCTGAACGGCCCGGTCTGTCCGATCTACGGGATCGGGGTGATCCTGATCTTCACGCTGGCGGAGCTCGTCTACGAGGACGGGGTGGAGGCCACGAACACACTGGTGCTGTTCGCCGGCGGTCTGTTTTTTGCGACTGTTGTAGAGCTGATAGGCGGCTATGCGTTGGACAAACTGTTCCATGCCAGATGGTGGGATTATTCCGGGGAACCGTTCAATCTGAACGGTTATATTTGCCTGAAGTTCAGCATCCTTTGGGGACTGGCGATCGTCTTTGTCGTGCGTGTGATGCATCCGTTCATTGCAGCACACACTGCGGAGGCGATTCCTGAAAGGATCGGCTGGCCGGTACTCGCCGTTCTAGGCGCTGCCTATCTGGCTGACATTGTTGTTACGATCGCGATCGTGCATGGCCTCAACAAGCGGATCGAAGAACTCGACGAGATGCGTGCTGACATGCGTGCTGTCAGTGATCATCTGACAGAACGGATCGGCAAAGGCAGTTTAAGGGCCGCCCAGAGGATCGAAGGCGGACAGGTGCAGGCGGCGCTTGCCAAAGCAGAACTCACTTCAAGAATAGAAGAGGGCAAAGCGGAAGCAGCTGCGAAGATCGAGGCCGCCCGCGAAGAGGCTGAACAGCGGCATGAAGCGCACAGTCAGGCTTTCGAGGAGCGTCTTGTGAAAGCGGAAACCATTGTGGCTATGTGGTTGGAAAAGCAGTCGAAGCTCCGCGCCTACATGATGAAGCGCATAATAAAAGCGTTTCCTTCGTTCTCTCTGTATGAACACGAGGAATCGCTTTCCGATCTGAGAAACTATATCGAGACCCACTGGAACGGGCCAAGAGATTGAATGCAAAAAGAGCCGGTATAGCCGGCTCTTTCTTTAACGCATAAACTATTTGACGCCGAACTGCTCCACGATGAAGCGGTCGTAATAGGTGCGGGTCCGTTCCAGCAGCTCCACTGAGGAGAGCCGGTCGATATCGATCCACTGATACAGGGCGATCAGGAAGATGCCGAATACCATGTCGATGATCATGTAACTGTCGGCATCGGGATCGAATTCACCGTCCTCTTTGGCTTCCTCGATCAGCTTGTTGAACATGTCGTAGATCCGGCCGATCGAGCCGTAGAGCGCGCTGCCTTCCGTGCTGTTGAGGTAGGCGATGCGGCGTGTCAGGTCAGGGTATTTCATGCCGCCCAGTACGAAAGTTTCGAAAGCGATGCTAAGACGCTCGGAAGCAGGGATGTCCTGTTTGGCCGCGACCGCTTTTTCGGCTTCGTCGATGACGCCGTCCAGAGTGCCGATCAGCAGGCTTTCTTTATTCGGAAAATAATTGTAGACCGTTGCTTTGGAGACGTCGGCTTTTTTGGCGATGTCCCGCATCATGGTCTCATCGTATCCGTGCGATGCGAAAAGGCGTCTGGATGCTTTCAGGATCCTGCGGTGGACATCGATCTTGTTGGCTTCACGTTTTGTGATCGGTGTTTTTTTCTCTGCCATGGCATTATCCTCCAATTTGATAGTTAATCATAGCATAGCGGAAAAAGCGTTGCCAAGTAGTATGAAGTATTATTTTACAAAAATATGTATATATACAACGCATGTCTTTTCCTTGATCTTACTTAGACAGATTTACATATATGTCTAAATGTTGGACATGGGTAAAAGAACCGATTGACAGCGATATGTCATGTGATAAAATAATATCAGATAATTTGTACCCAAGTCTACTATTTCTCTGAAAGGAGTTTGGAATGGCTAAGAAATTAGACGAAGTCAATATGAAACACGCCTTCCCTGAAGTCGCGTTTGACGAGGATTATATCATCGGTACCTATCAGGTCCGCATGGAGACGAAGAACATTGAGAAACTGGCGCTGGCTGTCGCAGACGAGCAGACGACCGGTACGTGGATCAAAGTCAGCCACGACAGCGCAGACAAGACAAAGGAATTCGGCGCGAAAGTCGTTGCGCTCTACGAAGTCCCGGATCTTGGATATGACAGGGGCAACGAACAGCTTCCGCCTCTGCACATTGTGCAGATCGCGTTCCCGATGCGCAATATGGGGGCGAGTTTCCCGATGATGCTGAGCACAGTCTTCGGCAACATCTCAGCCTCCGGCATGCTCAAGTGGATCGATGTGGCATTCCCGAAGAAGTACGTCGCCCAGTATCAGGGTCCGAAATTCGGCGTCGAAGGCATCCGTGAAAGACTGGGGGTCTATGACAGACCGCTTTTGAACGCGATGATCAAGCCCAACATCGGATGGACACCGGACGAAGGTGCGCAGATCTTCTACGAAGCTGCCAAAGGCGGCGTCGACGTCATCAAGGATGACGAACTGCTCCCGGCGAACGAACCGTTCTGCCCGCTGGCGGAACGTGTCCCGAAGTTTATGGAAATGGAGAAGAGGGCATTCGAGGAGACCGGTGAGCATACGCTGTACGCAGTCAACATCACAGACGATGTGGCGAAGGTCAGAGACAATGCGATGCGCGCGCTCGACCTTGGCGCGAACTGCCTGATGCTCAACACATACACGGCAGGACAGTCCACATTGAAGATGCTGGCGGAAGATCCCGAGATCGATGTCCCGATCCTCGCGCATATCGACTATGCGGGCGTTCTGTCCGGCAGCACATATACGGGTGTCGCGGCACCGCTGGTCACCGGCAAACTGACCAGACTGTGCGGCGGCGACATGCAGATCTTCGGTCATCCGTGGGGCAAATTCCCGATCCCGTATTCCACATTCAACAGAACATTCAAGTTCTTTACCCAGCCCTGGTGGAACATCAAGCCGATGATGTTCGCATTCTCAGGCGGCACGACACAGCTGTCCGTCAGAAACGCGGTCGACGAGTGCGGCATGGATGTCATCCTTGCGGCAGGCGGTGCGATCCACGGTCATCCGGACGGCAGCGAAGCCGGTGCGAAGTCCATGCGGCAGGCGATCGACGCGGCTGTCAAAGGGATTGACCTGATGGAATACGCGAAGGGTGCTCCGGAGCTGCTCCGTATGGCTCAGATGCTCAATCCGGATGTTCTGAAGAACTTCGATCTGATGAACTAAAAGCAGCTGAGGATACGTACAGAAAAGAAGCGAATCAGCACAGTAAAAAAGAGACGTCCGTCAGGGCGTCTCTTTTATGTGATCTGGTATCATGCAGTCTGAGGCTTAAGATGAAGCCCTGCTCAGAGGATGCCTTCCCGGATCATCAGGAGTTCCAGATAGGTCTTGTCCTCGATGTCGGAAGCGGGCACGCCAAGAAGCGCGAGAAGGGCGAAAATCGCCTCTGTGGCAGCTGTTTTGGCGGATTCCGAGGAATCGTCCGGCAGCACGCGTTCGATCTCGATAAAGTCACCCAGACCGTCCACCCGGTCAAGGCAGATATGATATCCTTCATACGGATACTCACCGTCCATTTCGATCCGCGCTTTTCTGACCGCTGTTACGGAAGGGTAGCCGAGATGGTCCAGGATATCCCGGATCACATCATCGTCTTCGACTTCGGTCTCCAGTTCTGTACGGGACTGCGTCGGTCCGATCGCTTTCGGTCCTTTATAGGTGATGAGCGTCTTTGTTTCGATCTTTGGTTCCAGTGTGCGAAGGGTGCGGATGCGCAGTGCTTCGTCGGTCTGCCGGAAGTCGCGGTCGCAGCCGTTGTAGTACACATCCTCTTCAGTGCCGCGCCAGCATACGGAGAAACCGAGATCGTTGGCTGACTCCAGGATCTCAGTAGTCGTCTGGCTGTACAGATGAGCTTTGATCTCGATTTCAAACATGATCCGTCCTCCGTTCTACTGCCGGGATAAAAGCCGCGGCACCAATGCTATCGGGAGTATCTCCATCATAGCAGAGATTCTTGAAATTGCAATCCTATTTAGACACCGTCAGACCTTCGGTAAAGGTGCGGATGAGTGCGTTGACATCGTCCGGTTTATCTGTATTGGAATTGTGTCCGGCGTCTTCGATCAGGAAAAGGGGGATGCCGGTCTTTTTTGTCCATGTGAGATTGTACCTTTTTGTCGATGCTGCTTTGTCCTTTCTGCCGCAGATCAGGATCGCAGGGCAGTCGATCGCATACCTGAAAGGTGCTTCGATGGCTTCGGCAAGTATTCTGTAACCATGCACCGCGATGCTGATGTATTCGTCACGCGTGTAGGTCTCGATGAATCGCTTCATGAGATCCCGGCCGTAAGGCGACTGCGCACAGCCTTTGATCGCCGCTTTCTTAAGACTGTTCCACGGGTATGGGCGGTAGATCACACCTGTCCGTTTCAGCAGCCATATCTCTGCGGCTGTCATGTAGGCGCGCTGGATGGGAGCGGAGTCGATAGAGACAAAGCCGGCTGCTTCTCCCGGGAACCTTTCCATGAAGCACTGAGAGACGTAGCCGCCCATTGACTGCCCGATCAGGACCGGAGCTGTGAGCGATTCCTTTTCCAGGATCTCATGCAGCCAGACCGCCTTATCCATCAGCGAAAAATCCATGTCAAAAGGACGGGAGGCGGCATGCAGCGGGGCGTCCCAGGTCAGAATGTTGAAATCATTTTCAAATTCCGCGATCTGTTTTTCAAATAAGCGGTGGTCGGCTGTCAGTCCGGGCAGGAAGACAAGCGTATTTCTGCCTTTTTCGAGTGTATTGGTCCAGTAGTGAATGGCGCCTTTTCCGGTATCGTAAATGTGTTCGTACACCATAGAGGGCTCCTTTCGGACTTGTTGTTTTAATTGATTTCTTGGTTTTATTCTATCACTAAAAAACCCCCTCGTCACCAAGGTGAGAGGGGGCTTCTGGCGGAGAGTGTGGGATTCGAACCCACGTGCCCTTGCGGACAACCGCATTTCGAGTGCTGAAACAAACGTTGAAAATTAGCCGTTTATAAGACTTTGACAACACCCCTGGCAACAATCATATAACTTTGCGGATTAAAGCTGCCGGATTGTTGCTCTTTTGGATACGGTAGTAGGCGTTCATAATGTCCACTGTATCAAGTACCATTTTATTATCTACGTGGGTATAAATATCGATAGTCATTTGTATGTTTGCATGACCCATAAGAGTTTGTGCCGTTCTCATATCAATACCCATTTTAGCAAGATCCGTACAGAACGTGTGGCGCAAGCAGTAGGGGGTGAAGTCAGATGCAAGGGGCAGCGGCTCAACTGGCTTTCCGTTTTCATCTGTTTTGCAGCCCATATTGATATTCATTCTTTCTTTGCATTGCGCCCATAAACGAACGTGCATATCAGCGGATTGATGGCGTTATCAATATCTTGTCATCAGCAGAAAAATTCAGTGACGCTGCTTGGATCCTGTCACGTGACGCAATAGCCAGTTTTGCAATGGCTGTTGTGGACAGAGTACAGAAAGACAATTATGAATTTCAAGGTAAGGCGGGGTTAGAACCAAATGTAGTAAGAACCACTACGAACCCCAATGCCTGTGATTGGTGCAAAGCGATGGCGGGGAAGTATGTATACCCGCATGAGCCTAAAGACATTTGGAAAAGGCACACGAATTGCACTTGCCTTATCACGTACACGCCTGTTAAGCGGCCATATACGCGGCAGATTCTCGGCGGCCAGGGTAAACGTTGGGAAATCCAAAGTGAATATGATATTGATGAGCGGAAGAAAATCGGCATTGTTTTAGATAAAGACAAGCGCGTAGCCATCAAAAAGCGTAAAGAGTTTGCGGCGGCGTTTGAAGAGATGGAACGTGAAAAAAAGCGGCAACGGGCACAGTATTACAAAGAATTACTAGACGAATGGAAACGCGCTGAAACCGAAGCAAAGGCGAAAAGAAAATCAGCATTGAAATAGTCATAATCTCTTTCATGATGATTGTAAGGGTTTGCAATGCCCGGTGCTATATGTGCCGGGCTTTTGCTTATGAAGGCATAATCATGGAATACGAATACAGAATTGCAGCAGATATATTTATAAATGCAGAAACAAACACCCGAATATGCCAAAAAACATTCGATGAGTTCACAAGCTTGCAGCAGCACATGATGTTGAATTCAGTTTGTTGGATGAGGAATTCGCAGAAATCGCAGAACGCGCAAGGGAAGAAGATGCGGTGCTATTCGTGATCGAAAAGTTGGGGTCATATGAGCGCAGATTGTCCATTTACACGGTTAAAGGCATCATGCGTGATATTTATTGTGCTTATAATGAGTATGGCGAAATTGTGTCATATAGACCCCATGTCGGCATATTACATTAAATCGCCTTGTGAATAAGTATGCTCTTTTGGCTGATTTCTATCAATCACTATAAAAAGTACAACAGGGGTGTCGCACAAAGATTGAAATTGCAACGGAATTGACAACATTTGTGACAACACCCCATGGCAGTTTTGAGCAATTTTGAGCCTATTGTATTAAATTGACTATACAATTTAAACAAAATAAAAACCCCTCAAAATCGTTGATATTTCAAGGGGTTTCGTGGCGGAGAGTGTGGGATTCGAACCCACGTGCCCTTGCGGACAACCGCATTTCGAGTGCGGCTCGTTATGACCACTTCGATAACTCTCCACAGCAAATTGTATTATACAGGAATCGCTAATAGATTTCCACAAAAACTTTTCCAGTGTGGTATAA
>JAWRJC010000105.1:0-7285 GCA_040307715.1 Clostridiales bacterium
GGACGAATGCCGTCCTGATCGTTCGCATCGTCCCAGACCTTCTTGACCGTGGCCTCGGTGGTCGCAGGCGTGTGTGTATTGGTGATCGTGGTCGTGGTGCCGCTTACCACAGGATCCGAAGCCGTATAACCAGTCGGCACGGACTCCTCGCTCCAGGTGTATGTGATCTCCTTGCCATCCTTATACTTCGGCAGGTTGGAGATCGTTGCCGTCCACTCGTTCGACGCATTCAGCGTGACGGTCTGCCCGTTGGACAGCGTCATGACGATGCTCGTCGGGCGGATACCGTCCTGGTTATTACTGTCCGCCCACTCTTTTTTCACTGTTGTGCTGACATACTCCGGTGTATGGGTGTTGGTGATGGTGCCGCCGTTTGCCACGGAAGCCGTTTCGCAGGTATACCCATCCGGTACAGTTCCTTCAGTGATGGTATAGGTGATTTCTTCCCCTGCCGCATCATACTTGGGCATGCCTTTCCAGGTATATGTCCAGGTGGCACCGTCCTCGCTCTTGGTGATCTCGGGAGTGGGAACGGTGGTACCTTCCGGAGCTCCGGTAAGAGTCAGCGTGAGCGAATCGGGTCTGAAGCCTTCCGAATCCTTGTTGTCATCCCAGACTTTCTTTGCGGTCACATCTACGAGCGTATACTCATTGGTGTATTTGACTGCATAACTCGATTGTGTCTTTTCGACCGTACCGGTCGTGGTCCGGCCGCCGCTGAATGTGGAGTCAGTCACTCCGGTCTGCTCTGCCTGCTTAAAGGTGAAACCGGTCGGCAGAGTGCCCTCTGTAAACTCATAGGTGGTTTCCGTCGGCAGGTTGGTGAATCGCAGGTTCCATCCTGCTTTCATGTTGACCGTGATCGTGCCGCCGCTCTTTGCATAGTAGTATCCCGTATCCCCTTCTTCCGGGGTCGCTCCGGTGACGGTCGCATCCTTTACGGTCGCGCCTGCCACAGTATCATAGATCGAGAACCATACCCAGTAATCCGTCTCATGGTCCGGATCATCCGCAGGTTCTTCCGACGGAGCCTTGGAGTTATTGACTCTCAAAGTGAACGGGAATTCCGCATCTGCGGGAGCCCCTTCACCGGTGACCGCTTTGGTCAGATTCAGATTGGACCGACGGTGGTTGGTGGCCGTCAGACTTGTCATATCCTCATCTGCATAGTAGGTAGCTCCGTTGATCGTATACTTCTCCGCACCCTCAGGCGCCTCATACGAGCCCTCTTCCTTGATGAGCATGGTCTTCGTACCATTGATGAGCATCGGACGGACAGTAGGTGCGTCAAGTTCCCAATGGTACTGCGAACCGTCGAGCTCCGCGAAGGAGAAGTCATGCCCTTCCGCTCCCGTGAGCACCTTCCCGTTCTTGATGATGCCCAGAGAAATGAAGGAACTTTCCGTCCAGCTGTTAGCCTTAGTAAGCGTCACCGTATCGAAAGCTTTGCCGTCCATCAGGACTGTCATTTCGATGCTGTCAACATCCGCTTCTTCGCCTTCCCAGTCTTTTTTGACTGTCAGGGTCTCTGCACTGGTAGTGACCGGATCGGGATTCCTATAGGCTGATGTCTGCTGTCCCGCCTCATCGCGGGTGTCGTCATAGGAAATCGAAGCCGTCGTGTTTGTCTCTAAAGAACCATCCGCTTTAAAGTAAGCTCTGGCTTCTTCAGGAACGACATCTTCGTACTTTTCCCCGTTTTGGATCCTTGCTTTATAGTCGAGTGCTGTCTGGCTGGGGTAGCAGTCAAACGTTACCGTGTATGTGACGCCGTTTTCCAGAACGCCGATCGAGGAAAGATCCCATTTGACCGACCCGTCTGTAAAGGTCGCTTCAGGTGGAGCCGGATCATCGGTCGATTTCCATTCGACCGGGTCAGATCCGTACGTGCCGCCAGAGCGGTAATACTTGAAGGAGTCCGTATCGACCTCAAGCAGTTCTACAAAACCGGATGTCGATTCGACCTGGTTGGTCGTGCCGTCGGTAATGGATGCGTTACCGATGCCGGACATCTCGATCTTTTTCAGGATCTCAGCAAGTGCCGCCTGCAGAGCCGCCGTATCGCTGGCCGCATAGTAGTTGCCGGCCGGTGCGCCGGAGGCAGTGGTCAGGTTTTCCATACGGGTCACGTTGCCGTACACACCAATGGTGTAAAACCGGTCCGTACCAATACTCTCTATTGCCGTCAGAGCCTCTGCTGCAGGGACTGCCTGATTATAGGAAGTGTTGATATTATCGTTTGTTTCCTGTCCGGATCCTCCTCTTTGCCCATAGTCATTGACATAGAATGTGGGGTTGCCGTCCGAAACGAAGATCACATACGTTGGATCATTGTCATCAAAGTCAACCGTTGCCGCTGTCCTGAGGCCCGCTTCCCAGTTGGTGCCGCGGTCATTGTTGCCGGCATTGCGGCTGTTTACGACCGCTTCAAAGGTGGCATAATCGGTCGTCGGTTGCTGCGCGATCTCGGCCATGTTAGCAAAGTCAACAAGCGCTATCTCAATGGTATCGGCAGGGTTGCCGTCCTGTCCGTTATACCCGAGCAAAGCCGCGGCCAGTTCGTTCACGGCTTCCTCCGCTGCCTGCAGACGGGTCTGGTTGCCTGCCTGCCTCGTATAGCGCTGCCCGGTATATGGCTCACCGTCATACGAGAAAGAATATCCTTCTTCCCAGCTCCACGTCCGCTCAAGTGGCACATATTCGCCGTCGACCAGACCGTAGAGATTGTCCTGATACCAGTAACCTCCCTCGCTGTCTGTCGGCGTGTATGTGATCTCTGTATTTCCTGTCAGGGTGTTCATCGACGAGGACGTATCAAAGACGACGATGACATTGGCCTTCTGAGGCTCTTTCACCGCATCGCCGGTCACATCCAACGACAATGTGTAGGTGCCGTCCTTGTTGTCTTTCAGTGTCTTTGAATGATCGGGCACATCCCCCGTCGCTGCCGACACAAGATTCGCAGAAAACATGGTCATGACCATGCAAAGCACCATCAGCCAGCTGAAGGCCCTGCGCTTTTGTTTTCTGCGCCTACTAAACCTTCCCTTTGTACCAACCATTTTAATAACTCCTTTTAAATACTTATAATGAGTAAGATTCCGCGAACAACAACCAAAAATGGATATAGTTCACAAATATAATTAGTCAATATAACAATAGAGCAACAAATATTAGTTGTCAATAAAACTTCAGGTTGTTTTCAAAAAACCTTTCTTATTCTTTCTTATTAATATGTACTATTAAAAATATGCCGTCTTTCGCTGCTTCTCCATGCCGGCAGCTTTGCCGGCACACCAAAAGAACCGCCGGCAGAGCTCCCCGCCGGCGGTCCTTTATGCAGGAGATCGTTTGCTGATCGCTGCTGTCTGTTCTATGCTGCTTTTGCAGCGTTTATCATCCTATATTTCTCTATTCGGCAAGAGTAAGCGTAAGTGTGTACTCGATCTCGTGCGGCTGGCTCATCGCTGTTGTATCTCCGATGACTGTGAACGGTGCTTCCGGCGCTGCGACCGGGATCTCGAAGACGGAGTTGCCTTCCGTGTTGACCGGCAGGAACTTCTCCCCGTCCACAAGCATGTAGTCGTAGTTCTCGCTGGACCATTCAACGGTCAGTGTTCCTTTGCCGTTCTCGACAACGTATTTTGCCGGACTGGTGATGGACGCCTTGCCGCTGCCGCCTTCCATCGCGATGTTGACACTGTACTCACCATCGGCCAGGTCTGCCGCCACCGGCTCTGCATCCGCTGCGGCCGCATCTCCATCGCTCTCTGCGCCTGCTACAGGGATCTCATCGCCGGGCACCGGATTGGAGACCTTGACCTTATGGTCATACCACTTGCCCTTTGTGCCGAGCAGCGCCAAATCGAACTCCTCGTCGATCGCCGGGACCGGGACGTCAAAGCCGTAGACTTCATCTGTAATGCCGTCGCTGTAGGTGACGGTATCCGTCGTCGGCTCGAGCAGAACAGCGTCTTCCTTCTCCGCATCCTCTGCAAGGCCGGGGAACAGATTGACGATCTTCTTGGACTGCAGGGTGACATGGACCGTCATCGCGCCTCCTTCGACAGTCATCAAAGCCTGATCGTTATACGCTTCATTGATGTGGAACATGCTGTTGTCCGTTGTGAATGTGACGACATAGGTGCCGTCTTCAAGTCCGTACTCGTTGGCCGCTGCCGCATTGCCGTTGTCCGCGCTGTTTTCGGTGCTGCCGCCGCAGCCCGCGAACGTGAACATGATCATCGTCATGACCGCCAGGATCATTGTCAAAATTCTTTTGTTTCTCATCTTAAACACTTACTTCCTATATAATGCGCTGTTTTCGTTATTAGTTTCGGCGCCTGCTCTTATGGCCGGCACAGCGCGCCCCGGGCATCCGCAGACATATAAGCAGTGCCCGGCAGCATCCTGCCGCCGGGCACAGACTGTATCAAATTCACTTGTACGTGTATGGAGGTACAAGTCTTAGGCGCTTCTCTTATTTGATGACAGCGCCTGCATGGTCAACGTACATCTTCTGGATGTCCGCGATACGGCCGAGACCTTCGATCTGGCAGGTCACGTTGTCAGCACCAAAGCCGGCACCGATGTCAACCGGTTCGTCAGCGCCTTCGACTTCGAATTCGCCGCCGTTGACAAAACCATAGTACCATGTGCCTTCTTCGTCAGCAGCCATGTCGTTGTTGGCGTGGTCGCCTGCAACAACCATCAGCGGGCGGATGATAACCTTGGTGTAGCCAGCCGCTTCGACAGCCTTCTTGACTTCGGGCAGAGCAGTTTCTGCGGGGATGCCTTCAACAGTACCGATGAAGACGTTCTTGTAGCCAAGCTTGCTCATCTGTTCCTGCATCTGGCTGTAGGTGACGTTCGCTTCGTGGGATGTGCCGTGGCCCATCAGAACGAGCGCTGTGCCGTCCTTTTCCATTGCCTCGAGGGATTCGAAGCCAGCGACTTTGACAGCCTCAGCGACGACAGCCTTGGCAGCTGCCTCTTTGTCAGCATTGATGGTGGTCGCATCTGCACCGACTTCACCGAGCAGCGGCTCAGCGACTTCGACGGATTCGAACTTATCCTTGTACTGGTCAACGGAAGCCATCAGCTCTTCATATTCAGCACCATGCATGAGGTGGGTCGGCTGGATAACGAGCTGCTTGACGCCATTGTCAACTGCACGCTGGAGAGCCTGGTCAACGTTGTCGATGACTTCGCCGTCACGCGCCCAGATGTGGTTGATGATGATCTGCGCGGTGAACGCTCTTCTGACGGACCAGTCAGGATATGCTTCCTGCAGAGCCTTCTCAACACCGCCGATGTCGTTGACACGGCTGTCGTTGAAGGAAGTACCAAAGCTGACGACCAGCAGTTCCTTCTCGCCGATCTCATCCTGGTTGAGCGGATCATCCGCAGAAGCATCACCGGTGTCTCTTGCGAAGTAATCGCCTTCCTCGACCAGTTCTTTCTGCTCATCAGTCAGTGCATCCCATGCTTCTTTCGCAGCCAGGCACTGTGCTTCGGTGTCCTCAGTGTACTCCTGGACCTGGATCGCCGCGATGAGTTCATCGACCGCTGCCGCCGCTTCTTCATCAGAGATGGCTGCGCTGCTACCCGCATCCGCGGAAGCGTCGCCGCCCTGGCTGCCGCAGCCTGTCATGACCATGCCGAGCGCGAAGATCATCGCCAGCAGGATCAGAACGCTTTTTCTGAGATTTTTCATGTCTGTAAACCTCCTTCTAGTAAAACAATACGTGCCGAATACAAAAGGCCTTCGCGCGAGCAAAGGCCTCATGAAAAACTCTGATCCAATCAGGTATCAATCAGTATTTCCCCGCCAGTGACTCGTGGCCGGGACAGCGTGTCCATTGCTGTCCGCATTTTCCGCAGGCAGGTTTCCTGGCTCGCGGATCACCGCCGTCAGCCGCCTTCCCGGTCTCCCAGTGGCACTCATGGCTGCGTCTCACCGCTTACAGTGACGAGCTCGCACAGGTCTTGCACCTGTTTCCCTTTTACCCGGCCCTGTGACCAAATGATCACTTTGCCGGCACCTGCAGATATTTGTATTCTGTGATGTCTGCATTCCTTAAAGACATCACGAAAAGTATATCACATAGGTTATTTCTTTCAACCCCGAACAGAAAGAAATCCCGCAGCCTTTTGCCGCGGGATTTCCTGCTGTTTCAATGCCTGATGCTATTTCATCAGGTCTTCCGTATCGATCGCGTTGCCGGTGTGCGGCTTGTTCGGATCTTTCTTGAATTCCTTGCGCTTCGCACGCATTACCTTCGCGTCTTTGGAGCCGCTGTTGAGCACGATCTTGACCGCACGCGGCACAGCATACGAGAGCAGGCCGGTGACCTTCTTCTCCGCCGCGCGGTAGTCGGTCATTTCCGGATGGTCGCGTTTCAGATGGATCGCGTCGAATTCGCACCGCGTCGTGCACAGGCCGCAGCCGATGCAGCGGTTTTCATCGACGATGGTCATACCGCAACTGAGGCATCTGGATGCTTCACATTTGACCTGTTCCTCGGTGAGGATCCTGCGCGGATCGTAGAAGGAATGACCCGGATCCTCGATCTGCTCGATCTCCGGCTCCTGTCTGCCCGCATGGTCGTAGGACGGGACTGTGATGTCGTCGGTGTCGAGCGATTTGAAGAAGCGCCTGTCACGGCCGATCGTCTGCGGGACATTGTTCTCGGAAACGAATCTGGCCAGCGATTCTGCGGCTTCATGCCCCTGCCCGATCGCATCGATGACGAACTTCGGGCCGGTGAAGACATCGCCGCCCACAAAGACCGCCGGATCTTCCGTCTGATAGGTGAACTTGTCCGCCGCGGGCCAGGTGCCGCGGGAGAACGTGACATCCGTTCCTTCGAGCAGGCCGCCCCACTCGACCGCCTGGCCGATCGCGAAGATGATACGGTCCGCCGGCACGGTCATCGTATCCTCTTCATCGTACTTCGGCGAGAAGGCACCGGTCACCGGATCGATCGTGGACAGGCAGCGCTTGAAGACAATGCCGTTCACATGGCCGTTCTCATCGACGAGGACTTCCTTCGGCCCCCAGCCGGGTTCGATCTTGATCTCTTCCTCTTCCGCCTCGGCGATCTCCTGTCTGGAAGCGGGCATGGTCTCTCTGGACTCGAGGCAGTACATGCTGACGCTGTCCGGACGGAACCGGTGCGCGGTCCTTGCGCAGTCGATCGCGACGTTGCCGCCGCCGACGACCACGACATTGCCGTCGTATTTCTGATCCGGGTCGCTGAGCGCTTCCTTGAGGAAGTGCACC
>JAWRJC010000106.1:0-9353 GCA_040307715.1 Clostridiales bacterium
ATGACGGGGAAACAACGGCCCCCAAGGCGACCGCAGAGAACAGGGCTGTGACCCTGCCGATCCTGTCGGAAGAAATCTACCGGCTGAGCACTTCGGAAGAGACCGTTGCTCTGCTGGAGTATCTTGACGCGAACAAAGAAGAACTGACGGAGAAAGAGAAGCGCATGGTCTATCTGCTTCTGAAAGATCTCCGTGACATGCAGAAGATTCCGATGGAGGAATTCATTGCCTATCAGGAACTGCTGGTCAATGCGGAAGACACCTGGCACCGCGCGAAAGAGGCATCCGATTTTGAGATGTTCTGCCCGCTTCTGAAACAGATCTTTGAAACGAACAAACGGTTCGCCGGCTATATCCATCCGGAAATGGATCCCTACAACCACTGCCTCGATCAGTACGAGGAAGGTCTGACGAAAGACACGCTCGATGCCTTTTTCAGCAAACTGAGGGAGAACATCGTGCCGCTCCTGCAGAGGATCGGTGAAAAAACACAGGTCGATGACAGCATCCGTTCCGGCAGTTTCCCGGCGGATAAACAGGAAGAACTGGCTTATTATCTGATGGCAACGATGGGGCTCGACCTCGGGCATGTCGGTCTGTCGACCACGGAGCACCCGTTCACGACCAGCCTTGGCTCCCATCTGGACGAGCGCATCACGACCCATTACTACGAAGAGGACTTTGCCAGTTCGATGTACAGCGTCATCCATGAAGGCGGCCATGCACTGTATGACACGGGATCTGCCCGGGATCTTGCCTTCACCGTTCTTGACGGCGGTACGTCCATGAGCATCCACGAGAGCCAGAGCCGTTTCTATGAGAATATCATCGGCCGCAGCCGCGCGTACTGCGCCTTCATCTTCCCGAAACTGCAGGAACTGTTCCCGGAGCAGATGAAAGGCCGTACGGCAGAGGAGTTCTATAAAGCTGTCAACAAGGCACAGCCGTCGCTGATCAGGACGGAAGCGGACGAACTGACCTACAGCCTCCATATCATGATCCGCTATGAACTGGAGAAGCGCGTCATGGCGGGAGAACTGGAAGTCAAAGATCTGCCGGCAGAGTGGAACCGCCTGTACAAGGAGTATCTCGGCGTCGATGTGCCGGATGACAAACACGGTGTCCTGCAGGATACCCACTGGTCCGGTGGTATGGTCGGGTATTTCCCGTCCTATGCGCTCGGAAACGCGTACGGCGCGCAGTTCCTTACAAAGATGAAACAATCGGTCGATGTGGACGCCTGCATCGAAAAGGGTGATTTCGGTCCGGTCAATGACTGGAACAGGGAGCAGATCTGGCAGTACGGCAGCCTGTATACGCCGCAGCAGGTGCTGGAACGCGTGCTTGGCGAGCCGTTCGACGCACAGTACTATATCGATTACCTGACGGAAAAATACACAGATGTCTACGGGCTGTAAACCAATCCACCGATAGACATGGCAGACAGAAATAGAGACCGGAAAGGAAGCGTATGCTGAAGTTTAAAGACATGCCGTATGAACGGCCTGATATGGAAGCCGCCAAGAAGGAACTGGCGCGCCTGGCGGCGGCCTTGAAAGAAGCGGATTCCTATGAAACCGCAAAGAGCGTTTTTCTTGAAAAAGATACACTGAAGAAGCACATCGAGACACAGGCGGCGCTGGCGCAGATCCGCCAGACCATCGATACGAGAGATGCATTCTACGATCAGGAAGTCAGCTTCTGGAATGAAGCCGGTCCGGAACTGATGGAATATGAACAGATGTGGACGAAAGCACTGCTCGCCACTCCGTACAGGGATCAGCTGACAGAGGAGTTCGGCGATGTGATCTTTCTGAACGCGGAACTTGAAGAGAAGTGTTTTGACCCGTCGATCATTCCGCAGATGCAGAAAGAGAACGACCTGACACTCGAGTATGAAAAGCTCATCGCCGGCGCTAAGATCCCGTTCAACGGGGAAACATATACCATCGCACAGATCCAGCCGTTCAAGAGCGATGCGGACGATGCCGTGCGCCTTGCTGCCTGGAAGGCGGAGGGCGGCTGGTACAAAGAGCACCAGCAGGATCTCGACCGGATCTACGACGAGATGGTCGCGCTGCGCGACGAGATGGGTAAAAAGCTCGGGTTCAAAGACTTTGTAGACCTCGGCTATTGCCGGATGGGCCGCAACTGCTATGACCGGAATGATATCGACAGATTCCGCGCTGCCGTGCGCGATTATATCGTTCCGGTCGCAGATATGGTCCGCCGCAGACAGGCAGAGCGTCTTGGCATGCAGTACCCGCTGAGTTTCGCTGACTGCGCGCTTTTATTCCGCTCCGGCAATCCGAAGCCGCAGGGCGGCGAGAAGGAGATCCTTGCGGCGGCGAAGCGGTTCTATGATGCGCTTTCCCCTGAAACAAGCGAATTCTTCCGGACCATGCTCGACTATGAGCTGATGGACCTGCTGGCCAAGGAAGGCAAGGCGGGCGGCGGTTACTGCGAAGGCATCTACGATTATGAAGTGCCGTTCATTTTCGCGAACTTCAACGGCACCAGAGACGACGTGGAGACTGTCACCCACGAGGCCGGCCATGCGTTCGCAGCGTACATGAACCGCAAACGCGTACCAATGGAGACGATCTGGCCGGGCATGGAAAGCTGCGAGGTGCATTCGATGAGCATGGAGTTCTTCGCGTGGAAAGCGGCAGAAGACTTCTTCGGGCCGGATACCCGCAAGTTCCTCTATACACATCTGGCGGAATCGCTGCTGTTCATCCCGTACGGGACGATGGTCGACCACTTCCAACACAGTGTTTATGAGCATCCGGAGATGACGCCTGCGGAACGCCACGCGGAGTGGAAGCGTCTGCTCGGCATCTACATGCCGTGGCTGCGTCTTGACGGGGAGATCCCGTTCTATGCGGAAGGCATGGGCTGGCAGCGGCAATCGCATATCTACGAAGTGCCGTTCTACTATATCGATTACTGCCTCGCGCAGACGGTCGCGCTCGGGTTCTGGGCGATGATCCAGGAAGACTACGGCGACGCCTGGGCGCATTACATGGCGTACACCGAACAGGGCGGCAGCCGCGTGTTCACCGGACTGCTCGCCAATGCGGGGCTTTCAAGTCCGTTTGAAGAAGAAACGCTCCGGTCCATCTGCGCGAAAGCGAAAGAGTGGCTGGATGCGTATGATCTGAACGGGATCGAATAGAAAACAGTATATTTGTTTCTGCGCCGGAGCAGGCGTAAAAAGAGGATAACAATGGGCAGATTCAAACACGTCAATGATGTGCGGCAGAACGAGGACGGTTCTCTTGTCTACACGGGAGACCGGTTCGAGATCTACGGCGACGAGAATGAAAAGAAGCGGACGTTTCTCAGTTTTGCTGCGGGAACGGTGCTGCTTGCGGGACTGATCCTGCTGTCCGGCTGCATCAATGCCGACAACGCCACAAAATCCTTTACGGTGATCGTCCCGCTGGTAGGGGAAGTCAGCGCTGCCTTTGTGATCTGCTGGCAGGCGGCAAAACTCATCGCGGGCAAAGGGAAGGTGCGGAACTACGCGCTGGATGCGATGTCTGAAAGAATACCAACTGCATGTAAGGTGCTGGTCGTGTTTGCGCTGATCGGGATGGCATTCTCCGTGATCTACCTGTTCCGGTATGGAACAGGCGGCGAACTGTTGAAAAGTCTTGCTTATCCGGTCATGAAAGGACTGATCGCATCGACAGCGGTCGGCTATGAGAAATTCTTTCACACGATTCGATGGGTAAAAGCGTGACACGGAGTCTAAAAATTGGTATACTTAACAATCATGAACATCCGGATTTGTTCATGATTGAAATGTGAAGAATGTGGATGTGAATGGAAAGAAGGAATCGCAAGGGAAAGAAGGGGTTCTTTCCTATGCCAAAAGGGGAGACTTCCCTTTTTAGATGTACTCTGTACATTTCCACTTATCCAATGTCTTTGTTTGGTTCAAACCAACAAAAATACAAAGTTCTTTTGCTGGAAAGGAGATAAGCAAAATGAAAAGAAAGTTAGCACTTGTCCTCGTGCTTGTGATGGTCCTCACAGCGGCTCTCACTGCATGCGGCAGCGCCGGCGCTGATGCGGACAAACCGCTCGTCGTTGGCTACTCGAACTTCTCGAGCAAGTTCTCCCCGTTCTTCGCGGAGACGGCTTATGACCAGGATGTCGCGACCATGACCAGCGTCTACCTGCTCGGCAACGACCGTCTCGGCCAGATCGTCGAGAAAGGCAAGACAGGCGAGACCAGAGAGTACAATGGTACTGAATATGAGTACAAAGGTATTTCTGATCTGACCATCAACGAGAACGATGACGGCACGACCGACTACGTCTTCGAACTCCGTGACGACATCAAGTTCTCCGACGGTGAGCCGCTCACAGCTGACGACGTCATCTTCTCGATGTACGTCCTGGCTGACCCGACCTTCGACGGTCCGTCCATCTTCAACACGAAGGCCATCAAGGGTATGGAAGCGTACCGCAAAGGGATGGACACCCAGTTCAACCTGATGATCGCTGCCGGTAAAGACAATAAGGACTTTACCTACTGGGATGAAGCGACACAGACCAAGTTCTGGGAAGAACTCGATGCTGCGATGATCGCACTGGTCCAGGATATCAGAGATGCCCTGATCAACGATTACGGTGCCAACACAGAGGAAGACCCGATCGAAGCAGTTGCTGCGAACTGGGGCTATGAACTCAAAGAAGGCGCAACTGAAGAAGATTTCGCAAATGCGATCCTCGAAGCTTACGGCGGCGACTATGCAACAGCCATCAACACCGAAAAAGCCAACAAAGGTATTGATGAACTGATGCCCACCTATGCTGATTATCAGCTTGGTATCGAGACCGGCGATTCCGCTGACTACATCGAAGGTATCGAGAAGGTCGACGACTATACTGTCAAGGTTACACTGACTAAGCCGGATGCAGCGGCGGTCTACGACCTTGCTATCCCTGTTGCCCCGATGCATTATTACGGCGACAAGGAAAAGTATGACTACGATGCTCATAAGTTCGGGTTTGAAAAGGGCGACCTGTCCTCTGTCCGTGCGAAGACCACCGAGCCGATGGGCGCTGGTCCGTACAAATTCGTCAAGTTTGAAAATGGTGTTGTTTCCTTCGAAGCGAACGAGAACTACTACCTTGGCGAGCCGAAGACCAAGTATATGCAGTTCCTCGAATCCACTGACCAGGATAAACTGAACGGCGTCATCACCGGTACGATCGACATCACCGACCCGTCCTACTCTGTTGACACCTACAAGGCGATCTGCGAAGCGAACGGCAACGATGATATCAACGGCGACGTGATCGTCACAAGCACCGTTGACAACAACGGCTACGGCTACCTTGGCATGTGCTCCGAAGTCATGAAGGTCGGCGACGATCCGGCATCCGATGCGTCCAAGAACCTGCGCAAAGCATTTGCAACAGTGTTCTGCAACTTCCGCGACATCACCGTCGACTCTTACTACGGTGATACCGCATCTGTCGTTAACTATCCGATCTCCAACACTTCCTGGGCTGCTCCGCAGCCGACAGATGCTGACTATGTGCCGGCATTCTCGAAGGATATCGATGGCAACGACATCTATACATCCGATATGGATGATGCAGCAAAAGAAGAGGCTGCTCTGAAGGCGGCTCTCGGTTACTTCGAGGCAGCGGGCTACACCGTCAAGGACGGCAAAGTCACAGAAGCTCCGAAAGGCGCAAGCCTTGAATATGAAGTCTGGATCCCGGCTGACGGCAGCGGCGACCATCCGTCCTTCATGATGCTCAACCTGGCAAAAGACGCATTTGCTAAGATCGGCATCACGCTGAACGTCAAAGACCTGGCGAACTCCGACGACCTGTGGACCGGTCTTGAGGCGCAGAGCGTCCCGATGTGGTGTGCAGCATGGCAGGCTGCTCTCGATCCTAGTTCCGGCTTCTATCAGGTTTACTACGCTGACGTTGCTCACAACGGCAAGAACGCCGGCGGCAGCAACTACATGTATGCGATCGCTGATCCCGAACTTGACAAACTGATCGATGACGGTGCGACCAACTCCGACCAGGCCTACAGAAAGGCTGTCTACAAGTCCTGCTTCGACATCATCGTTGACTGGGCAGTTGAAGTACCTGTCTATCAGAGACAGAACGCATACATCTTCTCGCCCGAACGTGTCAATATGGACACTGTCACACCGGACATCACCTGCTACTATGACTGGAGAAACGAAGTCGAAAAGATCGAACTGAAGTAATCTTTCATATGTATTGCAACGCATAACTCTATGAGGCAGGCAGAGAGATCTCTGCCTGCCTCTATGCAGAATCTTTAAAGAGGTAACACCGTGCGAAAATACATTATCAAGAGATTGCTGCTGTCGGTCGTTATTTTGTTTTTTGTAGCGTTCATCATCTATGCGCTGATGCGCTGTCTGCCGACCTCCTATATTGAGGCGACGGCGAGACAGAAATCCATGACACCTGGCTCGAAGAGCTACGAAGAATGGATGGAACAGCTGACGGCCATGTACAACATGGACAGCGGCATTATCACCGGGTTCTTCCGGTGGCTTGGCTCGATGTTCCGCGGGGAATTCGGTGACAGCTGGAAGTATACCGTACCGGTCCTGACGAAGTTCAACGATACAGTATGGCTTTCTTTCGTGATGGGACTCATTTCTTTCATTCTTGAGATCATCATCGCCGTTCCGCTCGGTATCATCGCTGCGACCAAGCAGTATTCCAAGACGGACTATACGATTTCCGTCATTGCGCTGGCAGGTATCTCTCTGCCGACGTTCTTCTTTGCATCGCTGCTCAAACTGGTATTCTCCGTCAAGTTGGGCTGGTTCGACCTCTATGGTCTTGTCGGCCGCAACTATGACCAGCTTGATACGATAGGGCAGCTATTAGATAAGGGGAATCATCTCATCTTACCGATCGTGACCCTTGTCGTTGTCAGCATGGGTTCTCTGATGCGTTACACCAGAACGAACATGCTGGAAGTACTCAATGCAGACTATATCCGGACTGCACGGGCGAAAGGGCTTTCCGAGAGGAAGGTCATCTATCACCATGCGTTCCGTAATACCTTGATTCCGATCGTGACGATCATCGGCGGTTCGCTGCCGGGGCTGTTCTCCGGTGCGCTGATCACTGAGACACTGTTCGCGATCCCGGGCATCGGCTTCGCATCTTATCAGGCGATGGTTGCCGGTGATATCCCGTTCTCAATGTTCTTCTTAGTGTTCACAGCCATGCTGACATTGTTGGGGAACTTGATCGCAGACATTTTGTATGCGGTCGTTGACCCGCGTGTCAGGATCGCTTAGGGAAGGAGGTGCAGCTATGGATAATGATAAAATGAAAAACACCTCCGTCCAGGAACCTGATAAGAAAGAAGAACAGTTGTCGCTCAGCGATGACAGACGCGTTAAAGTCCTGTCGCCGGGCACGCTGGTTGCCAAGCGGTTCTTCCGTAACCGTCTGGCGGTCACCGGTATGGTCATCCTTGTGATCATGTTTATCTTCTCGTATATCGGCGGTCTCATTTCGCCGTACGAGCAGGACCAGAAATTCTACCGGGAAGACATACGTGCAAAGGATTTCGCAGCGATCACCTTCAATGAGGATTACCGCTACATGGTGGCTGACAGCGACCTTTTCAAAAGCATCGTGCAGGCCCAGTCACTCAAGGCGATCCTGGAAGGGAAAACCAGCTTTGAATACGACGGACGTGCCTATACGCTGAAGGCAATCGACAAGGAAATCTACGAAGTCAGCTGCGAAGGCAAAGTTGTCGGCATCGCAAGTAAAGAACTGGTCAATGCCATCGACAATTCGAACCTGCCGTTTGAGTTCGTCCAGGCAGCCTTTACAGCACGCGGTGCAAAAAAGGATACCTTCAAGTACGAAGGACAGACTTACAAACTGGATGCAGAAGGCAATATCCTTGATGCGAACGGGGATGAATACGCCTATATCAGTCAGTATGTCGTCAAGGCACTGATGTCCGATGTGGCATTCGACCGCGATTTTAAAAACCAGCTGATCGCAGCTGTTGAGGCACAGAGCGAATCCTTCGTTTATACAAATGCAGAAGGCGTCGAGGCGGAATACACCCTGAAGTATGATGCTTCCAAGAAGGTTTGGGACGTCAGACAGGAGATCGCGACAAGAGTCTTCGATACCTACTCGGCACCGTCCAAGGCGCACTGGCTCGGCACCGACCGCAATGGTATGGACATGCTGACCCGCCTGATGTACGGCGGCCGGATCTCGCTGATGATCGGTTTCATCGTCGTCTTCATCGAGACGTTCCTCGGTGTTCTGATGGGCGGCATCTCCGGTTACTTCGGCGGCTGGATCGATGGGCTGATCATGCGTATCGTCGATGTCTTCTACTGCATTCCGATGATGCCGATCATCATCATCCTCGGTGCAGCCATGGATGCGGCGAACCTCCCGTCACTGACGCGTATGATATACCTGATGCTGATCATGGGCTTCTTAGGATGGGCCGGCGTGGCGAGACTTGTCCGCGGCCAGATCCTGTCCCTGCGCGAACAGGAATTCATGACAGCGACCGAAGCCTGCGGCATCAGTGTCCCGAGAAGGATCTTCAAACACCTGATCCCAAATGTCATCCCGCAGCTGATCGTCTATATGACGATGGGTCTGGGCACCACGATCATCATGGAGGCGACACTGTCGTTCCTCGGACTGGGCGTCCGGTTCCCGTTCGCTTCGTGGGGCAACATCATCAATGACGTCAATGACACATACGTCCTGACGAATTACTGGTTTATCTGGATCCCGGCAGGCGTCCTGCTGCTGATCACCGTTCTGGCGTTCAATATCGTCGGCGATGGTCTGCGCGACGCGTTTGACCCGAAGATGAAGCGCTAGGAAGGAGGAAAGAACATGGCTAAGAAAAAGAATGACGGCTATCTTTCCGCCAAAGAATCGCGCCGCATCGCGAAGGAAAACAGAAAGATCACCAACGAATTTGAAAAGCGCTACAAGCGCAAAAATGTGCCGGAAAGCGAGTATCTCACCGAGATGAAGGATCCGGCCAACGTGCTGGAGATCGATGATCTCCATACGTACTTCTTCACCGATGTTGGTACCGCCAAGGCGGTAGACGGCGTCAGTTTCGAAGTTCCGCAGGGCAAGACCGTCGGCGTCGTCGGCGAGTCCGGCTGCGGCAAGTCCGTCACGAGCCTGTCGGTCATGCAGCTTTTGCAGCGGCCGCAGGGTCAGATCGTCAGCGGTGAGATTCGTCTAAATCTGGGCGACAAAGCGTGGGATATCACGAAGACTCCGATTGAGCAGATGCAGCACCTGCGCGGCAA
>JAWRJC010000107.1:0-2853 GCA_040307715.1 Clostridiales bacterium
TAACCGGAGGAATCGCGATTCCTCCCTTTTCTTTCTGTTTCACGTTCGCCTGACCGGTCCGTTCCCCGCCCTGAAAGCCTTTCGTTTTCAGTACGCAAAAAGAGGGACCAGCAAAATGTATTATAGCACACCCCCGGCGGAAATAAAGACGCGTTTACAATAAATAATATATTTCATAAAAACAACACCAACTGTTGGCTGAAAGATTGCGCCCCACCTCCGCGGCATCTTATGATACAATGCGGATATGGATATTATTCGGGAAACGATCACAACATCCCGGGCGGCAACGCTGTTCCCAGGTGCATACTTCGAAGGGCTGCGCTGGGCCGTGCTCGATATCGAAACGCTCGGGCTGTCTCCCGGCCGCGCTCCCGCGATCCTCTGCGGGATCGTGACCCCCTGCGGCTGCAATGCGTCTGAGAGAGCCCAAATCGCCCCTGAGACGGCGGAAGTCACGCAGTTCTTTGCAGAGTCCGTGCGTACGACAGAAGACGAGGAATCGATGCTCAGCGCCCTGGAAGAGGCACTGGCGGATATCGATATCCTGGTCACTTACAACGGACGCCAGTTCGATCTGCCGTATCTCGAGAAACGGCGGCAGCGCACAGGACTGGCTGCGATGCGCGCGCGGTATGATCTGGATCTGCTTCCCATCGTCCGTTACTGCACGGATATCGGCAAGTTCGTCCCCAATCTGCGCCAGAAGACGCTGGAGGACTTTTGCGGGCTCTGGGACGGCCGGACGGACGAGATCTCCGGCAGAGAGAGCATCACACTGTACTACGACTATCTGAACAGCCGCGACGATGCGCTGAAAGACAAGATCCTCCTGCACAACAGAGATGACATCGTACAGCTGTTCCGGCTCACGGATGTGCTGCGCCGGGCGGACATGCACAAGGCCGCTTTCCGGTACGGTTTCCCTGTCCGGTCAGACTGCCGTGATCTGCTCCTGCTCGTACAGAGGCTGGAACTGAAGAACGGTGTGCTGTCGGCGTCGGGGATCCAGAGCGGACCGGACCTGATCGAGGCAGTCCGCTACGGAGATGAAAAGCCTTCCTGGCGATTCCTGGACGGTGCCTTCTCTCTGCAGATCCCTGTGCTGACACATGAAACCCTGCTGCTTGCGGATATGGAGAACACGGAGGCGGACATCGACCCCGCCCTGCTCACATCCGGCTATGTCATTCTGGAACAGGACCGCCGGACGCAATACGAACATTGCTGCCTGCTGGTACAGGCGGTTTTGAAAAAGATACTGAAAGGATCATGATTATGGGGAATGTGAATGGTATGACCCCGCGGGAAGCGGCTGCAAGAGCGAAGGAGGACAGCTTTACGCTGGCAGCTCTGACCGGGGAAGAAAGAAATGCCGCGCTTGATGCCATCGCGGCGGCACTGACAGAACACAAAGAAGCCCTTTTCGCGGCGAATGCACAGGATCTCGCGGAAGGGACGGATCTTCCGGCGCCGATCCTGGGACGCCTGAAATTTGATGCGCACAAACTGGACAGCTGCCTGGCCGGCATCCGCGATCTGATCGGCATGGACGATCCGGTCGGCAGGACCGTATTCAAACGGCAGCTCGCCGAAAGCACACAGCAAACACCCGCGGACGGCAGACTGATACTTGAGAAAGTCACCTGCCCCATCGGTGTGATCGGGGTGATCTTCGAGTCCCGCCCCGATGCGCTCGTACAGATTCTGGCACTCTGCCTGAAAAGCGGCAATGCCGTCCTGCTGAAAGGCGGCAGCGAAGCCAAATACACCAACCGGGCGCTGTTTGATGTCATCCACGAAGCGGGCACGGCGGCAGGCCTGCCGGATGCATTTGCAACACTGGTCGAAGACCGGGCTGCGATCACTGAACTGCTTGCCTGCGACGAGTCGATCGATCTGATCATCCCGCGCGGCTCCAATGCCTTCGTGCGCTACATCATCGACAACTCCCGGATCCCGGTCATGGGACATGCCGACGGGATCTGCCACATCTATGTCGACAAAGAAGCAGACCTTGCCAAAGCGATCCCCGTGATCCTGGATGCCAAGACGCAGTATGTTGCGGCCTGCAATGCCGTCGAAACGCTTCTCGTCCACAAGGATATCGCACCGCAGCTGATGCCGCAGCTGGCGGAAGCGGCAGCGCAGCAGAACGGCCTCACCAACGGCCACCCGGTCACACTGATCGAGGCCGCCGGCGAAGAAGACTACAAAGAATACCTTGATTATAAACTGACAACCAGAGTCGTTGACAGCATCGAAGAAGCCATCGCGCATATCAACCATTACGGCTCCCATCACACGGATGCGATCCTGACGGAAAACGCTGCGGCTGCCGAACTGTTCATGACACAGGTGGACAGCGCCGGTGTCTATCACAACTGTTCCACAAGGTTTGCCGACGGCTACCGGTACGGTTTCGGTGCGGAGGTCGGCATCAGCACCGGCAAACTGCATGCGCGCGGGCCGGTCGGGCTTGAGGGGCTGCTCACCTACAAGTACAAACTGTACGGGCACGGGGATACCGTCGGCGCGTTCGCGGAAGGCTCCCGCACCTTCGCTTTTCAGGATCTGTAAAGCCGCCCCATCCGGTCATATAGCCGACACCTTATCAATAAGCTGCCCGCCGGCGATCCGCCGGCGGGTTTTTCCGTCACCGGGACTGTCTGTCATATAGTAAAAAAGAGACCGCCGAAGCGATCTCTTTTGAAAACCGGCGATGTCCTACTTTCCCAGGCAGTCACCCACCAAGTATCATCGGCGCTACGGAGCTTAACTTCTGTGTTCGGGATGGGAACAGGTGTGGCCTCCGCGCTATAATCACCGGATTTAACTAGCATATTTGATCTG
>JAWRJC010000108.1:0-8352 GCA_040307715.1 Clostridiales bacterium
TGCGGCCGTCATTGAGCCGCGCCTCATTAGCCATGATCCTCTCGATCTGTCTCTGTCTTCCCAGTTTCATTGTATTATCTCCTTCTATTCCTGCCGTCCGCCCAGCAGTTCCTCATAGACCTGTTCTTTGAACCCCGGATATACAGCCTGCTCAGTGACGAGCAGCGGCCGTTTGACGAGCAAGCCGTCCGTTGCCAGCAGTGCGTACATCTCATCCTCTGACATACCCGGTAGTTTGTCTTTCAGCCCCAGTTCCCGGTACTGCATCCCGCTGGTATTGAAAAACCGCCTGAGCGGCAGGCCGCTCTTTTGATGCCAGCTGCGCAGTTCCTTCTCAGACGGATTATCCAGCTTGATATCACGGAACTCATATGCAATGCCGCGTTCATCCAGCCAGGCTTTCGCCTTTTTACAGGTCGAGCATTTTGGATAACATACGAACAGCATAGATGACTCTCCTTTCGCTTTTCTATATTATACATCATCCCCGCCGGAATGACGACCTAGGTGAAGCAGAACGATCAGGTATTCGGCGATGATGAGCACGAGGATCATCAGCAGGATCCCGAGCAGATATCCCGGCTCACCCAACCTGTCCGCCCACCACGCGAGCGGCGTATCCGCGACCGGATGCCGCAGGAACATGTAGTTGCAGCGGCATGCTCTGTCGAACAGCCAGACCGGCGGTACGGCAGCTGCCAGGAACGCAAACGGATACCAGATGTGACGGGGCGAAGGGACGACAGTACCGGCGCGCAGCATCATCAGCGGGATCGCAGTGAGCAGTGTGTGCCCCGCGAATCCGATGACCGACAGCACGGACAGGAGCGGCATATATGTCCAGTCCGGGAACAGCAGTGCGAAGACTGCGCCGGGAGCGATCAGCATAAGGGAGATCTCCCGCATCGCCGCTGCAAACCGTGACGAGGAGAACGCGCCGATCAAATTGGTGAAGATCCCGAGCCCGCACAGATGAAACGGCAGATTGTACAGGATCGTTCCCTCTGTCCGCAGCAGATAGATATCCTGTAACACCTCCAGCAGGAGGAGCGCAAGCGCCGCTGCACGGATGATCCGCGGACAGGTGCGGACCGGTTCTCCCTGCCCCGCAGGAGCGCCTGCCGCGTACACAAGCAGAGCCCCTGCTGCCACGCAGCAGAGAAGCACCGCGATATGCGGACCGCCAAGCGTCTCAAAGCCGTTCATTCTCTATCTCCGTATCGATGCTGCCTATGCCTGCGGATGCGCCTTCAGCCAGGCAATGATATCCATGCTCTCATAAAGCGGCTGTCCGTCGATGAACAGACACGGGACCTGTTCTTTACCGCCTGTCTCCACCAGTGTCCGGCGGTCTTCTTCGCTCTTGTGGATGTCGTGCAGAACAATATCTGTACGGCCGGCCTCCTCGATCGCGCCGATCACACGGCGGCAGAACGGGCAGGTCGGAAACATATAAAGATCCAGTTTCACAGTACTACCTCCAAAACTATCATCATCCTGTCTTCACTATATACTAAAAAAGCAGCCGATGGAACCGTTTGACGGTTCCTCGGCCGCTTCATGAACCTCTCTCAGCGATCCTTTACACCGCTATTCGGCATCCTCCTCCACATCGGTGACCGCCAGACCGAGTTCTTCGAGCTGGTCGGTGCCGGCCGGTCCCGGTGCCCCGGAAACCATGCACATCGCTGCCTGGTTCTTCGGGAACGCGATGACCTCACGGATGCTGGGCTGTCCTGTCAGCAGCATGACCAGACGGTCAAGTCCGTACGCCAGCCCGCCGTGCGGCGGTGCGCCGTACTTGAACGCTTCGACGAGGAAGCCGAATTTCTCCTGGATCTCTTCTTCGCCCAGGCCGAGCACTTTGAACATCCGCTCCTGCAGGTCTCTGTCGTGGATACGGATGGAGCCGCCGCCCAGTTCGACACCGTTCAGAACGATGTCGTAAGCACGCGCCTTGACCTTGCCCGGATCGGACTCGAGGATGTCGAGATCCTCCAGTTTCGGCGAGGTGAACGGATGGTGCATCGCGACGTAACGGTCTTCCTCTTCGCTGTACTCGTAGAGCGGGAAGTCGACGACCCACAGATAGTTGAACTGATTGTCGTCGAGCAGGCCCATCTCCCCTGCAATGTGACGGCGCAGGAAGCCGAGCGCATCATAGGTGACCTTCGCTTTATCGGAAACGATCAGGATCATGTCGCCGTCCTTGGCGTCAAAGACCTCGGCGATCGCGCCGAGCTGCGATTCATCGAAGAACTTGTTGACCGAAGATGTAAACGCCCCGTTGTCCTTCTTGATCCAGACCAGACCCTTCGCGCCGTAGCTGCGGATCTTCTCGGTCAGTTTGTCGATCTTCTTTCTGGTATACGGCGCTGCACCGCCTTCGATGCAGATGCCGCGGATATTGCCGCCGGCTGCGAGGCAGTCGTTGAAGACCTTGAATTCTGTGCCGGCCAGCGCGCCGCCCTCTTCGAACAGCGCATCGAGTTTTTTCAGTTCAAATCCGAAACGTGTATCCGGCTTGTCGGAGCCGTAGCGTTCCATTGCCTCGTCCCAGGTCAGACGCGGGAACGGTGTCTTAACATCGATGCCCTTGAGTTCTTTCATCACACGCTTGATGAAGCCTTCCTGGACGGTCTGGATATCCTCCTCATCGACGAAAGACATCTCGAGGTCGATCTGCGTGAATTCAGGCTGTCTGTCCGCACGCAGGTCCTCATCGCGGAAACACTTGACGATCTGCATGTAGCGGTCCGTGCCGCCGACCATCAGCAGCTGCTTGAACATCTGCGGAGACTGCGGCAGCGCATAGAAATGACCGTGGTGGATACGGCTCGGGACGAGGTAGTCGCGTGCCCCTTCCGGTGTGGGCTTGATGAGCATCGGCGTTTCCACTTCGGTGAACCCGTTCTCGTCGAAGTAATCGCGCGCGATCTTCGCCACCTTGTGGCGGAAGGTCAGGTTGTCCTGCATCGTCTTCTTGCGCAGGTCGAGGTATCTGTAGCGCAGGCGCAGGTTGTCGTCTACGTTATCGTCATCCTTGATGTAGATGGGCGGTGTATCCGCTTTGCTGTAGATCTCGAGGTCGCTCGCCAGGATCTCGACCTTGCCGGTCGGGATATCCGGGTTGACGGACTCTCTCTGTCTGACAGTACCCTTGACGCCTACGACGAACTCGCTGCGCAGTGTGCCCGCCTTTTCCAGCACATCCGCCGGTACATCCTCATTGAAGACGACCTGCACGATGCCCTTCTTGTCGCGCACATCGCAGAAGATCAGTCCGCCCAGATCGCGCGCTTTGGCGACCCAGCCGTTGATCACAACTTCTTTACCAATATACTCTTCCGTCACTTCCCCGCACATGCAGGTCCGCTTGAATAATCTGCTCATTGTTTTCCTCTTTTGCCTAATCATTAAGTAATCGCTATCCGCGTTTTGCCATCAGCGTCGCAACGATCTCATCCATCGGGATGGTGACCTGCTCACCGCTCTCCATATCCTTCAGAGAAACGACCTGCTGTTCGATCTCGGTATCGCCGATGACGATGGCGCTGCGTGCGCCGGTACGGTCCGCGTATTTGAACTGGTTCTTGACATTGCGGCCCATGTCGTCCATCTCGACCTGCAGCCCTTCCTGACGAAGTCTGCGCATGAGCGCGAGCCCCTCTTTGCGTGCCGCGTCACCCATGACAACGATGAACGCATCCGCGCCGGCCGGCTTGGGGATCTCCCTGCCGCTCGCTTCCATGGTGATCAGCAGACGCTCGATGCCGAGCCCGAAGCCGACGCCCGGGATGGGCGGTCCGCCGAGTTCTTCGCTCAGGTGGTCGTACCGGCCGCCGCCGCATACGGTCCCCTGGGCGCCGATCGCAGTCGTCACGAATTCAAACGCCGTCTTGGTGTAGTAATCAAGACCGCGGACGATGCCGGGGTCGACCACATACGGGATCCCCATCGCGTCCAGATCCGCCTTGAGTTCTTCAAATGCTTCCTTACACTCGTCACACAGATGATCGAGCATCTTCGGCGCGTCTTTGACCAGTGCCTGATCTTCCGGCGATTTGCAGTCGAGGATACGCATCGGGTTGCGCTCAAACCGGCTCTTGCAGGTGTCGCAGAGGCAGTCGTACTTCGGCCGCAGGAAGTCCTTGAGGACCTCTCTGTACTTCGAACGGCACTTCGGACATCCG
The DNA here is from genome assembly GCA_040307715.1 of Clostridiales bacterium. Taxonomy (GTDB): domain Bacteria; phylum Bacillota; class Clostridia; order Peptostreptococcales; family Anaerovoracaceae; genus RUG13615. The sequence goes on from JAWRJC010000108.1 coordinate 4,194, forward strand.
ATGCTGTTGATGCGCAGTTCGATGTCGGTGATGCCCATCTCTTCCAGAAAATCGTGTCCCAGCGCGATGACTTCCGCATCCGCCATCATGTTGTTCGTACCGAAGATCTCGACCCCGAACTGGTGGAATGCGCGCAGACGTCCCGACTGCGGTTTCTCATAACGGAAGCACGGGATATTGTAATAGTACTTGGACGGCTGCGCTTCCGCGTACAGTTTGTGTTCAACAAAAGCGCGGACCACAGGGGAAGTCCCTTCCGGACGCAGGGTCAGACTGCGTTTGGCCTGCTCCCAGGTGTACATTTCCTTCTGCACGATATCGGTCGTATCACCGACGCCGCGTTTGAACAGTTCCGTATGCTCGAAATCCGGGGTGCGGATCTCACGGAACCCATAGCGCGCGCAGATGTCCGCGAATGCGTTTTCCACGTAGTGCCACTTGTATACTTCATCGGGCAGAACGTCTTTTGTTCCTTTCGGTGCAATCGTCAGCATGCTTGTTCCTCCGTTTTGATCAATCGGTTTCAAACGGCCCGATGTCCGCGAAAAGTGTCCTTTTGCGCTCCATCATCTCATCGAGCCTTTCTATATACAGTTCATAATTCGTCAGATCCGGGGCCCTCTCGAGCCGGTCTTCCTCCGGGAAGTACGCTTTACTCATCGCGCCGGCGCCTGCCGCGAGGATGCTCTGATGCTCGTCCATGATGCGGACGTTGTAGAGTCCTTCCTTGCCCGGTCTGCACCATCCGGTGTTCTCCCCTGCGCCTGACATATGCTTTTGCCGGTAGAGATAGTAGGGTCTGTAATCGCTCTCCCGCAGGATCCGGTCAGCTGTCTTAAGCATCTTCTGCGTCGTCCGGCCGCTGCGGTAGTGATAGTCTTTGTCCTCTTCCTTCAGTCTGGAAGCGCGCTTGACGGCCAGTGTGTGGACCGTGATGCCCTCCGGCGCAAGCGCGAGCAGTTCTTCAAGACTGCGTGCGAAATCCGCTTCGTCCTCGCCGGGAAGTCCGGCGATCAGATCCGCATTGATGTCGTCAAAACCGGCCTCCCGCGCCATCCTGAACGCTTCCCGGATCTGCGCGACCGAATGGCTCCGGCCGATCCTCACAAGGGTCTCGTCTTTCATAGTCTGCGGATTGATGCTGATCCTGGTGACGCCTCCGGCTTTTGCGGCTGCCAGTTTTTCAGGCGTCAGCGTATCTGGCCGGCCGCCTTCCAGCGTGAGTTCGCTGTAGATGTATTTGCCGTCTTCCGTTCTGCCTGCGCCCGGGATCGCCGTGCGCGCTGTCTCAAGAAGACGGGCGATCTGTTCCGCGGACAGCGTCGTAGGCGTACCGCCGCCGATATAGAGCGATTCGCAGAACATGTTCTTTTCTTTCATCAGAGTGCCGAGGAATGCGGTCTCTTTCAGAAGCGCTTCATAATACCGGCCGATCTCGTCTCCTTTGACCTGATTGGACGCGAACGAACAATACAGGCACCGCGTCGGACAGAACGGGATCCCGATATACACACTGACACTCGCAGGCGCCGGTGCACCAAGTGCTTTCTGCTGATAGGCATAGATGTCGGTCAAAAGCTGCGCTTTCTTCCCGGAAAGCAGGAACGTCTCCTGCAGAATGCGCCGGGCTTCCTGCTCCTGGCAGGCACGGACCAGCTCACCGGCCTTTTTCACAGGCCGCACACCGGTCATGATCCCCCATTCCGGCGATTCACCGGTCAGCTCGCTGAGCGCCTTGTAAAGGAATCTCTTGCGCACATTGCCGTCCGGATCATAGGGCACCAGCAGCGCATCCCCCTCCTGCAGATCCGCCGTGTTTTCCGGCGTTTCGATGAGGAACGCGTCCGGCGGCAGAAAGACCTTGATCAGTTCTTCCAGTTCCTGTGTTTTGTCTCCCGTCCGCGGCGCCTCCGGGATATCCGTTCCGGGGCTTCGTTCGAACACGATGCGCAGGGGTGCTGTTCTCTTTTCTGCTGCGGGAATTCTGTCAGTCATATCCTCTCTCATACGAACGGATTGTTGCGTTTCTCAAATCCGATCGTCGTATCTCCCATATGCCCCGGCAGGACGCGTGTATCGTCCGGCAGAGTGAACAGTTTGCGGTGGATGGCATCACAGATCTGTTCATAGGAACTGCCGATGAAGTCCGTCCGCCCGATCGACGCGCGGAACAGCGTGTCCCCGCTGAAGACGACACCATCGCTGACCAGGCACATGCCGCCCGGGGTATGCCCCGGCGTCAGAACGATGCGGAAACGCATATTACCGACAGCGATCATATCCCCTTCATGGACCAGAACGTCCGGTTTGAAGCTGACGAACATCCCGTAGTCGCGGGTACTGATCGCGTCGTTCTCGTCTTTAAAGAAGTCAAATTCCGCCGCTGACATCACGACCTTTGCAGTCGGGAACAGTGCCTTGTACTCGGGCACCCCGCCGATGTGATCGGAATGGCTGTGCGTAAGGACGATATAAACGATCTCGATGGTCTCCTGATTGATAATGTCGGCAAGACGTCTGTCAAAGCCGCCCGGGTCTACAATAAATCCTTTATTGGTCTCGGGATCGTTGACAAGATACGTGTTGACCGCCAGCGGACCGCTGGGTATACACCGGATCTTCATGGTATTCTTCCTTTCTTATGCGTATCCCGCTTAGGAATAGGAACGGTATACTTTGGTGACGCCGCGGACCATACGGAAGGCGGCAAGCAGTTTGGCAAGCTGTTCCGTATCTTTGATCGCAAGCGTAAGATGGATCGTCACGACCTCGCCGCGAATGCCGTGCGTATTCACAGCGACGATCGAAACATCGTTGCTGTCGGTGACCTTCGAAACATCGGAGAACAGCCCCTTGCGGTCATCCGCTTCGATCGTGATCTCAGCATCATAGGAACCGCCGTTCTCGAGGACCCAGTCCACATCGAGCAGTCTCCCCCTCTCGTTCGGGGGCATCGATATGATGTTGACGCAGTCTTTTCTATGCACCGAGATGCCGCGGCCTTTTGTGATATAGCCGATGATGTCATCGCCCGGAACCGGATTGCAGCATTTGCTCATACGGATGAGCAGCGAATCCATTCCCTCCGCACCGCGCACCTGGACCCCGACTTTCTGGTCGGGCCGGAATTTGTGTTCTTTTGGTTTCTCGGCATTGACCAGGTTTTCCGCGATGTTTTCATCTTTTTTCTTCGCTGCTTCCTGATCCGCTTTGTAATAACCGGTCAGCACACCCGTGACTTTACTGAGGAGCGTACCGCCGTTCTCGATCTGCGCGAACATCTCATCCGGTTTGCCGTAGCCCAGTTCCTTGGCGGCTTTGGCCAGATAGGTGTTCTTCATGAGCTCTTTCGGATCCAGACTCTTGCGCCTGAGATACCGGTCGAGCTGTTCTTTGCCGCGGTCGATATTGTCTGTTTTGTTTTCTTTTTTGAGCCACTGCCGGATCTTCGCCCTGGCAGTGCTGCTCTTGGCGATCTTGAGCCAGTCGATCGATGGGCCGCTCGAATTCTGGTTGGTCATGATCTCGATGATATCGCCGTTTTCGAGGGTGTGATCGATCGGCACCATCTTGCCGTTGACCTTGGCTCCGATGCACTTCGCACCGACGTCCGAGTGGATCTTGAATGCGAAGTCCAGCGGCGTTGCCTGCGCGGGCAGATCGATGACGTCGCCTTTCGGGGTGAACACGAAGACCTGACCGGAGAAGAGATCGACCTTGAGCGATTCCATGAATTCCGTCGGATCCTTGGTCTCCTGCTGCCATTCCAGCGCCTGCCGGAGCCAGGACAGCTTGACTTCCTCGTTGCTGCTCTTACCGTCGGTCTTGCCTTCTTTGTACTTCCAGTGCGCCGCGATACCGTATTCAGCAATGTGGTGCATCTCGTAGGTGCGGATCTGGATCTCGAACGGCATTCCTTCGTCCCCCATGACCGTCGTATGGATCGACTGGTACATGTTGGGCTTGGGCATGGCGACATAATCCTTGAACCGCCCCGGGATCGGTGTCCACATCGTGTGCACGACGCCCAGGACCGCATAGCAGTCGCGGATGCTGTCCACGATGATGCGGATGGCCATCAGATCGAAGATCTCGTCGATATTCTTCTTCTGATACTGCATCTTTTTGAAGATGCTGTAAAAGTGCTTGGAGCGCCCGT
>JAWRJC010000109.1:0-30095 GCA_040307715.1 Clostridiales bacterium
TGGACAAATTCCACGGCGGGTTCGCCACCATGGACCGTGTGTCCGCAGCGATCGGCTACATGTATGAGAAGTTCGATTACCTGATGGATACCCACACGGCGGTCGGCTACCGCGTTTACGAAGACTACATCGCCTACACCGGCGACCGCACCCCGGCGCTGCTGGCGAGCACAGCATCCCCGTTCAAGTTCGCGAAGGATGTCGCGGACGCGATCGGCCTCAAGGAAGAAGAGAACGGCTTTGAGTACATCAAGGCTGTCGCGGCGAAGACCAGCGTTCTGGTGCCGGAAGGCCTGAAGGACCTTGAACACAAAGAGATCCGCCACACCGGTGTCGTCACCGTCGATAAGATGGAGGATGCCGTCAGAGAGGCGCTGAGCAAATAGCCGGATAGCTGGAAGGACCAACGGGAACCGGCTATGTGCATGAAAACACGGGGTCATGAACATGAAAGAGATTTCTGGAGAAAGGTACAAGGAAATACTGCGCTACATCATTGCGCTGGAAGAGGCGGAAGACTTTTCGAATGCCGTCATTGAACTGCTGCGGTATGTGATTCCGTATGATGCGACGCTCTATATACAGCTGGACCGAAGAGGCCTGCTGGTGGATAGTCATGCGGTGACGCCCGGTGTGGAGACCGGGGCTTCGTTTTATGACAAGGCTTTCGTCATGAAGGATCCGGTGTTTGACTTTGGCAACCGTGCTTCCGGCATGCAAAGAAAGGATCCTCTTCTGGTGGATCTGACACAGGCGGACAGCGAAACGGAAGGGAATTACCACGACGCCCTCCGGAAGATGGGGGTGCGGGATTACCTGTCTTTCCCGATCAGCGAGACCGGAGAGGGTATCCGTCTGTACCGGGTCGAAGAGAGCCCGCGTTTTACGGAGGAAGACCTCGCCGTTTGCGAGGTGCTTTCCGCTGCTCTTAAGAGAATGATGCCGCGGCACCGGGAGTACGAATCCCGGGATTCGGAGAACTACCTCTGGTCGGTGACGCACAAGATGCTGCCGTTCGGGATGCTGCTCTACGACGAGGATTTTCATCTTCTCCGCTACAACACGCTGGCGCTGAGCCGTGTCAGCGAGATCACCGGGGAACAGAACTTCCGGGACATGATCGATTCATTCACGGTGCTCGTTCGTAAGCAGGCGGAGGAGATGCTGCGGACGAAAGAGGATATTTCTCACAGCACGGTGGAGGATAAGTACATTTTTGAAGTCAGCACACAGACAGATGTTAACGCGTCCGGCCGCTTTTCCCGCTACTACAATGTTATTCTTTACGCGACCAACTGGTTCCGCGATTACCTGACCGACAGTGTTGAAGTTGTGCTGCAGCAGTATGGCCTGACCACCCGCGAGGTGCAGGTGGCAAGTGCAGTCGTGCAGGGCATGAGCAATCAGGAGATCGCTGATGTGATGTGTATCAGTACGAACACGGTCAAAGAGCATTTCAAGAATATCTTCCGTAAGATGCAGGTGTCGAGCCGCGGTGAGATGCTGATCAAGATCTTCATTAAACACGGGACTGAAAGAATCTCCTGACCGTTTTGAGAAAGAAAAAAGGAGCTCCGCCAGGTGCGGCCGGGGCTCCTTTTTTATGGTATTGAAATATGGAGGCTTAGTATCTTTCATCGAGGATTTCTTTGACGGTTTTCATGTCGATCCCGCAACCGGTGACGACGACGGCCACCTTGCTGCCCGGCTTGATGTTGCCTTCTTTCATCGCGTACGCAATGCCGACTGCGCTGGCGCCTTCCGCGATGACCTTGTGGTTTTCCATGATATAGGCGACGCCGTCCGCGATCGCCTTTTCGGTGACTTGTGCTGTCTCGTCGACCATGTCGCGGACAATATCGAAGGTATACTGGTTATCGAGACCGATGCCGCCCAGGAGACTGTCCGCCAGTGTGGGCTCTTCCGGCATCTCGACCGGATGGCCGGCTTTGAGGCTTTCGATCATGACCGCCGCGGGTTCCTGGGAGATGCCAACGATTTTTGTTTCAGGTTTTGCGAATTTCATGCCCAGCGCGATTCCGGAGATGAGACCGCCGCCGGAGAGCGGCACCAGGACAGTATCTACATCAGGGAGGTCTTCCATGATCTCCAGCGCGATCGTGCCCTGCCCGCAGATGATCTCTTTGTCGTCAAAGGGCGGGATGACGGTCACTCCTTCTTTTTCCTGCAGTTCATAGCAGTACACACCGGCGTCATCCTGCGATTCCCAGTTCTGAAGGACGGTGGGCCCCCAGCGCTGGATGTTCTTTACTTTGACAGCCGGAACATGGCTCGACATGCAGACCGTGGCGGGGATGCCCAGTTTGCTTGCGATGTGCGCGACCGCCATGCCGTGATTGCCGGTGGAGAACGTGCTCACACCGATTTTTTTCTGTTCGTCTGTCAGGGTCAGGATCTTATTGGCGGCGCCGCGGACTTTGAAAGCCCCGATCGCCTGCAGATTCTCGAGTTTCAGATAGATCTCTGCCCCGGTCTGTTCACTGAGCGCGGGGGAGTACACTAGCGGGGTGCGGGTGATATACGGGCGGATGCGGTCTGCTGCTGCCTGAATATCACTTGCCTGAATTTCTTTATATTTATTGTTCATAGCATACCTCCTTATTCAGTTTGATTATACGGTATGGAGCAGCGGCGGGGAAATACCCCGTATGGGTGTAAAGATGCCCTTCGAGGGCAATAGGCACTGGCGCGCGCATTCTGCTATTTTTATCGTGAGTCATTGGGTATACGGTATGGCATGCGGAGGTGGTATCATGAATAAGAGAGTATCGTATGGGGAACGCGGCCGGATCGGGTTGCTCTATCCAAGTTCCGGCTGGGTCATGGAACCGGAAATGTATGCGATGTCGCCGGAGGGTGTAATCACCGTCACGACCAGACTGAAACTGGAGACCGTTACGGCGGAGGGCGTTCGGAAACTGGCAGACCAGATCGCCGAAGCGACGGAACTGCTGGTCGATGCCAGGGCGGATGTCATCGTGCTGGGCTGTACCAGTGGCAGCTTTATACTTGGCAGCGGGTATGATAAAGCGATCATCCGGCGCATTGAAGAAGCGGCACCCGGCGTCAGAGCTTCGACGACCGCGACAGCAGTGGTACACGCGCTTGAAGCGCTCGGCGTCAGAAAAGTGGCGGTCGGAACGCCGTATATAGAGGAGATCAATCAGCGCGCGGAGCGATTCCTCACGGATGAGGGGTTTGAGGTCGTTTCGTTCTATGGGCTCGGTATGGCGGACGATGAACCAATCAACAGTCTGACGCGGGACCAGATCAAGGATCTGATCCGCTGTGCGGACTGCCCGGAGGCAGAGGCGGTCTGTCTGCTGTGCACATCCATCAAAGGGGTGGATATTCTGGAAGAGATGGAACAGGAACTGGGCAAGCCGGTCATCACAGCGATCCAGGCAACGTTCCTGGAATCGCTCCGTCTGCTTGGCACGATCGACATCAAAGAAGAAGTGAAAGGGTATGGCAGTCTGTTTCAGGTATGAGGTGACAGATGGAATACAGAGAGCATAAAAAGACCGGCGACCGGATCAGTGTTCTGGGAATGGGATCCGGCGGAATCGCCGCGAACGGACTTGAAAATGGGGTCGAGGTCTTGCAGTCAGCCGTGGAGGCAGGGATTAACTATTTTGACCTTGCCGCCGCGGAAGGAAAAGCGTTCGAAGTGTTCGGCAAAGCGCTGCGCGGTGTCAGGCAAAAGGTGCATTACCAGATCCACTTCGGAGCGGACTATGACAATGGACACCGGGGATCAGCCGGGGATCAGCCCGAATCTTCACTGGTGACCTACAGCGTCGGCGATTACGGAAAGACCGTTGAACTGGACCGGATCAAACGGTCGATCGACTGGCAGCTCCGGACACTTGGCACGGATTATATTGACTATGGGTTCATCCATTGCGTGGATGACGTATCCGGCTGGGAGCAAAACCTCGAGAACGGTATCTACGATCTGATCCTGGATTACCGGCGGCAGGGAATCGTCCGGCACATTGGATTATCTTCGCACACGCCTCCTGTGGCGCAGCGTGTCTTGGATGAAGCTGAAGTGGACATGCTTATGTTCAGCATCAACCCTGCCTATGATTATCATTATGGGGACAAGTACGGCGCGGGAACGACAGAGGAGCGGGCGGCGCTTTACCGGCGCTGTGCAAAGGAGGGCATCGGTATTTCTGTCATGAAGCCGTACGGCGCAGGCCTCCTGCTCGATGCCCGTAAGAGCTTTTTCGGACAGGTGATGACACCGGTCCAGTGCATCCAGTACGAACTCGATACACCGGGTGTCCTGACGGTGCTGCCGGGGGTTTCGTCCATGGAGGAACTCGCGGACCTGCTGCACTATCTGGATGCTTCCCCGGAGGAAAAAGACTATTCCTTTACCCGCGAAATCACACCGGAGCAGGCGAAGGGGCGTTGTGTATACTGCAACCATTGCGCTCCTTGCCCGGTTGGTCTTAACGTCGGCACCATCAATAAGTACTATGATCTCGCCCTTCTGGGGGATGAGATGGCGCAGACGCATTATCAGGGGCTCGCGCATCACGCTTCGGAGTGTATTGGCTGCCTGCACTGCAACAAGGCATGCCCGTTCGGTGTTGCGCAGTGCGAACGGATGCAGGAGATCGCCTTGTATTTTGGGAAGTAGGTAAATGTTGAAATTTCAACATTGGCAGGCGTTCTGAATAGGTTGATCAAAGAACTTTGAGGAACGGAAGGATCCTCTTTGAGAGTAAACACACCCCTTCGTGGAGTGTGTTTTTTCTTGTACAGAAAAATCACCCGCTCGAGGGGGTAAGATGCTTTGAAAAGGTGATTTCAGAATTTTGTTAAATCAAATATGATGCAAGTGTCAAGATTGATAGGTTTTTATCAAGGCGGCAAACAAAACATATAGGGAGTCAATAGCGCAATGGAAATCAAGTGGATCGAACAGGCAGTGGAAGAAGTAAAGGAAGAAGTCGTCGCACTTCGCCGGGACTTCCATGAACATCCCGAACTTGGAACGGAAGAAGTCCGTACCTCTGCGATCGTCGAAAAGTATCTGAACGATCTTGGGATCGAGACGGTGCGCATGTACAACACCGGCGTTGTTGGATGTCTGGAAGGCGGAAAGCCCGGTAAATGCCTGCTGCTGCGCGCGGATATGGATGCGCTGCCGATGCAGGAAGAAAATGATGTCCCTTACCGTTCTAAAGTCCCCGGTGTGATGCATGCTTGCGGGCATGACGGTCATACAGCCATGCTGCTGTGTGCTGCGAAGATCCTCGCTGCGCACAAAGACGAATTTGCCGGTACGGTCAAGTTCGTGTTCCAACCCAATGAAGAAGAAATCGGTGCAGCCTTCCTCGTCAAAGAAGGCGTCCTCGACCACCCCCCTGTGGACGCCTCCTTTGGCATGCACCTCTGGAGTCAGGTCCCGACCGGGCATATCGGCCTTGCAGCCGGTCCCGTCATGTCGGAAATGGTCACATTTGATATCACACTCACCGGCGAGTCCGTGCATTCCAGTGATCCGAGCAAGGGGATCGATCCGATCCTGTGCGCGGCGAACATCATCCAGACTGTCCAGATGCTGCAGACACGGGAGATCGCCCCGATGGATGCCATGAGTCTGGTCATCGGGAAGATCAACGGCGGCACGAAGGGCAACATCGTAGCGGGGCAGGTCGAGATGCAGGGCAACATGCGGTACATGTTCGACGGCAGCGACGAATCCGAACGGCATCCCAGAGTGCGTTTCCGCAGAATCGTGGAAAGCATCGCCGCAGCGCACCGCGTCACGGCAGAGATCAAGTTTACGGTCGAGGATTATGTGGTGGACAACGATCCGGAAATGGTCCAGTTCATCCGCTCTCAAGTTGCGCCGGATCTGGTCACTGAGGATAAGATCGTGGAATACAGAGTCATGGCCAGCGAGGACTTCTCTGAATTGATGAGCCACAACGGCATTCCCGGCGTATTCATGTTCGTCGGCGTTGGCGATCACGAGAAAGGCACCGACAATCCGCATCATTCCGTCTGCTTCAATATCGACGAAGACATGCTCCCGCTGGGGGTAAAGGCATTCGTCAAAACAGCAATGGAGTATTTGAGATAGAACCTATGAGATGAACCCGTGTATGACACGGATCATGATAAAAGCGTCACTTAATTGGGGGCTGCCGCTGATCCGGAAGCCTCTCGGGAGCATAAAGGAGGAAAAATCCAATGTTGTTTTCAAAAGATGAGTATATGCAGAGACTTCGCAAGGTCAAGGAATCCATGGCTAAGAAGGGGATCGATGTCCTCCTGGTCACCAATCCTGCGAATATCTGCTACACGATCGGCTATGACGCCTGGTCGTTCTACGTCCATCAGATCGTTGTCATCGCACAGGATGAGGAGATGCCTTACTTCATCGGCAGATACATGGATGCTTTTGCCGGTGTTGTCAAAATGACCTATCTTGACGAAAAACACGTATTTGCATATCCCGACTTCTATGTTCAGAACCCCGAATGCCATCCCATGGACTTCATGTCGGATGTCCTGAAGGACCTCGGCTATGCCAATAAGACCATCGGCGTGGAGATGGACAGCTATTACTTCACAGCCATGGCGTACGAGAGCCTCAAGAAGGGACTGCCGGATGCGAAGTTTGTCAATGGTGATCTGATCGTCAACTGGGTCAAGATCATCAAGTCCGACGCGGAAGTCGACCTGATCCGCAAGGCGGGCAAGGTCGTCGATAATGCGATGCGGATCGCGGCGGATATGGTTGCCCCCGGTGTCCGCCAGTGCGATGTGGGCGGCGCGATCATGGGTGCCCAGATGAGAGGGACCGATGAGATCAGCGGCGATTACAGCAGTATCGCTCCGCTGACGCCCTATGGCAAAACCTCCGGCGCTCCGCACCCCACACCGGACGATCAGGTCTATGAGAACGGCACGACGATGTTCATCGAGATCGCCGGCATCCATAAGAGATATCACTGCCCGATGTCCCGGACATTCGTGATCGGCAAAGCGGAGCAGAGGGTCTACGACGCAGCGCAGTATACGATTGAAGGCCTCGAAGCAGCGCTGGCAAAGGTCAAGCCCGGCAATCTCTGCGAAGATGTCGAAGCTGCCTGGAGAGAGACCGTTGCAAAGTACGGGATCGAGAAGGAATCGCGCATCGGCTATTCCACCGGCCTGAACTATCCCCCGGATTGGGGTGAACACACAGCCAGCCTCCGTCCCGGAGATATGACCGTGCTGCAGCCCAACATGGTGTTCCATTGCATCCCCGGCGTTTACTATCCCGATTTCGGAATCTCCATCAGCCAGTGCTTCCGCGTCACGGAAACCGGCTGCGAGAGGATGTCCAGTTTCCCGTTCGAACTGATCCAGAAATAGAGGAGAAGCGAGTATGAATGCTTTATTGAAAATCGATAAAGGCATCAGCTATCTGGAAAAGGTGATCATGATCATCGCGATCATCGTCATGGCCAGCGTGCTGTTTGCCAATGTGGTGGGACGTATCGTCTTCCACCACAGCCTGACCTTCGCGGAGGAACTGGGCACGATGGGAACGGTATATGTTACCTTTGTCGGCCTCAGTTACTGTGCCAGGGTGGGCGAACACATCGCGATGACGGCGATCTTCGATGCATTGAAGGGTAAGGCCAGAAAAGTGCTGATGATCATCATCGCGCTGGTCGTCATGGTAGCGCTTGCCTATCTGGGCTATGTCGCTCTGCAGTATATCCTGCAGCTGAAGGGACAGAACAGAACGACGCCGATCCTCAATCTTTACCTCTGGAAGTGCTACCTCGTCATGCCGGTCTTTATCTGGCTCGCTTCGTTCCAGTATTTCGTCATTCTGCTGATGAATCTGACGGACAAGACCGGGGAAGCGGTCACGAGCATCGAAAAGGTTACGGTCGCTTCCGTCGATACAGAAGAAGCCGATGAGGAACTTGCGGAAGAGTTTATGGAAGGAATGGAGGATCATACCATCATTCCTGAAGAAGATAATGAAGAGGGAGGTGCTGAGTAATGGTTAATATGGGTTTGGTAGCACTTCTGCTCGGCTGTCTGTTCTTCTTCATGCTGCTGGGCTTCCCGCTCTTTATGAGCATGATCTTCAGCCCGTTGCTTTGTATGGCAATCTACGCGCCGCAGGTAGCAAAAGTAACGGTCGTTCAGGAGATGCGCAACGGTATAGGGACGTTCGTTCTCCTTGCGGTACCGATGTTCATACTAGCTGCCGATATAATGGGTCACGGTGAAATGGCCGACCGGCTGCTAGGGTTTGTCGGCAGCTTCGTAAGGCATCTGCCTGGCGGCCTGGCACTGACCACCGGCGCAACCTGCACCATCTTCGGTGCGATCTCCGGTTCGACGCAGGCGACGCTCGTCGCGATCGGCCGCCCGATGTACAAGCCGCTGCTCAAGTCCGGCTACAGCACCAGCCATACCATTGCGCTTGTCATGTGCAACGCTAATATAGCGTTGCTGATACCACCATCTGTCGCGATGATTATGTACTGCGTCTGTACAGGCGTTTCGGTCGGCGATCTGTTCCTCTGCGGCTTCGGCCCCGGCATCATCCTGTTCCTCGGGTTTGCCGTCTATGATGTCATCTTTGCTAAGAGACACGGCCTTGCTTCCAGCCACAAAGCGACCTGGAAGGAGAGAGGGACTTCATTCAGAAGAGCGATTCTCGCACTCGGATTCCCGGTCATCGTCCTCGGCGGCATCTACAGCGGCATGTTCACACCGACAGAGGCGGCAACGGTTGCGGTCTTCTACGCACTGCTCATCGAAGGTGTGGTCTACAGATCGCTTAAACTCAGTGATATCCCCAAGATCTGCATGAGCACGGCAACGGTCACTGCAGCCGTCTTCGTCCTCGTGGCAGGCGGCCAGGCATTCTCCTGGATCGTCTCCTATGCCCGCATCCCGCAGGCTGTCGCCAGCGTCTTTTCGGGCATGCAGTCGCAGATCCTGATCCTGCTGATCGTTTCCCTGTTCTTCTTCGTGGCCTGCATGTTCGTCGACTCGATTCCCGTGATCATCATCATGTCGCCGATCATTCTGCCGGTCGCGCTGAACGCAGGTATCGATCCGCTGCACCTGGGTATCATCGTCACTTTGCAGTCCGCCATCGGCTGTGTCACACCGCCGTTCGGCTGCAACATCTTTACGGCCTGCGGTATCTTCCACAAGTCGTTCATCGAGGTCGTCAAAGGGCTGATTCCCTATATGATCATCAATCTGCTGGTCGGATTGATCCTGGTCCTGTCGCCCGATCTATGTATGATCTCCTACAATCTCTTCCATTAAGAAGAATTGTTCAGAGATAGAACTCCGTTATTGAATGTGGTGAGAGAGTTAGTAATTACTAAGAGAGTTGTTTTACTTGTTGATTGATGCATCTGTAAGGAGGAAAAATCAATGAAGAGTAAGAAAATGAAAGTACTGGCTGTCCTGATGGCACTCGGTATGATGGCATGCGTCCTGGCGGGCTGCGGCGGCGGCGACAGCGGCAGCGGTGACGGCGGTCAGGCGACCAAGGTATGGAAACTGGCACACGAAGAAAATGAAGGTGAAATGATGGATATCTATTCCAAGGCCTTCAAATCTGCACTTGAAGAGGTCTCCGGCGGTGCGGTCACGCTCGACCTGTATCCGAACGGCACCCTCGGCGACAACCAGGATCTGTTTGACAGCGTTGTCAACGGTTCCGTTGACTTCTGCATCACCGACCCCGGCTGGGTCCAGACGTCGATTCCTGAAGTCGGCATCTTCTCCCTCCATTTCTTCTTCCCGGCTGACATCACTGATTATGATAAACTTTGCGAAAAGGCAGCTGCCGGTGAGAGCGAAGGCTTCAAGATGATCGACGAACTGTACGCAGGCCTCGGTGTTACCAACCTGCAGTGGTTCCCGGAAGGTGGTAATGCATGGACCTGCAAGAAGGCCATCAAGAGCCCCGCGGACTTCAAAGGCGTCAAGTTCAGAACAATGGCGTCCTCCATCATCTCCGACAGCTACAATGCGTATGGTGCTGACGCTGTCATGATCTCCTACACCGAACTGTACAGCGCGCTGCAGCTTGGTACCGCAGACGGCCAGGTCAATCCGGTCTTCGCGATCAACAGCAACTCCTTCTATGAAGTACAGGATTACCTCATGCTGGCATATCCGGACACCTTCATCGGCTGCCTCAATGCCAACACTGCTTTCTACGACAGCCTGACCGACGAAGAGAAGGCGTGGATCGACGAAGCGAACAAGATGGCGTATGAAGAGTACATTTCTCAGCGTGATAGCATCAATGAGCAGGCGATTGCCGACATGGAAGCGACCGGTCAGATCGAGATCATCGAATTCACCGATGAAATGAGAGAGCCGTTCAAGAAGATTGCGGAAGAGAACAGAGACATCTTCACCAAGACCTGCGATGATGCACAGGATATCATGGATGCGTTCCAGAAGGACTTCGACGCACTTTAATCGGCAGGAAGTATAGATCATACCTACACACCACATGTAAATAGGATCGTTGGATCCTGAATACCAAGGGGGTCCGCAGAGCCCCCTTGGTTTTTTACAACCTGACAGCGATTCCTGAAGCTTTAGAAAGGAATTAGAAATGAAAGATTTACTGTTCTCCGTAGAGGAGTATATGAGCCGTGTCGCCAAAACCAAGGCGAGCATGGAAGAAAAGGGCATGGACGTGCTGATCGTGACCGACCCGGCAAATATGAACTACCTGACCGGGTTTGACGGCTGGTCGTTCTACGTCCATCAGGGTGTCATCGTGGCGCTCGACGAGGAGCAGCCGATGTGGTTCGGCCGCGGCCAGGATGGCAATGCAGCGCGTCTGTCGACCTACCTCGAGGAAAAGAATATCTACGCTTACACGGATGACTATGTCAACAACCCGGCCAAGCACCCCTATGAATATGTTGCCGATATCCTCCGCGAGCGCGGCCTTGATAAAAAGACCATCGGTACCGAGGTCGATGCGTATTACTATTCTGCAAAGTGCCAGCAGACCATCGAGGCCTGCCTGCCTGATGCAAAGTTCGTCAACGGATACAATCTGGTCAACTGGGTCAAGATCGTCAAGAGTGAACGGGAGATCTCGTTCATTCGCAATGCTTCACAGATCGTCCAGAAAGCCATGGATGTGGCGTACAATATGATCGACATTGGCGTCCGGCAGTGTGATGTCGCTGCAGAAGTCCTGAAAACCCAGATCAAGGGTACGGATGAGTTTGGCGGAGAATACAGCGCCATCGCGCCGCTGATGCCGGCTGGTGTGCGTACATCGACCCCTCATCTATCCTGGAACGATGATGTCTATAAAGACGGTGATACGGTCATCCTGGAATTGTCAGGCTGCTATCGGCATTATCACTGCCCGCTGGCCCGCACGATGATCCTCGGCAACGCAGGACAGAAAGTTCGCGATCTCGGGGCGACTGTATCGGAAGGGTTGACCGCAGCACTCGAAGGGATCCGCCCCGGCATGCTGGCAGAAGATGTTGAACGCATCTGGGCGAAGACCATCGAAAAGAGCGGATTCGTGAAAGATAGCCGCATCGGGTACAGCATGGGGTTGGCCTATCCTCCGGACTGGGGTGAACACACAGCGTCCCTGCGTCCTGGCGACAAAACGGTTCTTGTACCCGGCATGACATTCCATATGATCCCCGGCATCTGGCTGGAGGATTGCGGCGTCGATACATCTGAGCCGTTCGTAGTGACCGAGACCGGCGCGGAGCCGTTCTGCCATTACCGCCGTGAACTTCTGGTGAAATAAGATGAAAAAAGAGATCATTTTTACAGACAAAGCGACCCCTCCCACAGCGCCGTATTCTCAGGCGATCCGCTGCGGCGACCGTGTCTTCCTCGCAGGCGCATGCGGGGACGACCCTGTGACCGGTGAGATTATGGGGGATGGCGACATGAAGGTCGAAGCGAAGTACTGCCTGAACAATCTCAAGGCGGCTGTCGAAGCAGCCGGCGGCACGATGAACGACATTGTGAAAGTGCGCGTCTTCGTGACTGATATTGCGCAGATGCCGGATTTCAATGCGGTCTATCCGACCTATTTTGAGGACGGATACCTTCCGGCCCGCATAGCGATGCAGATCAGCGCGCTGGCGGGCGGTGCGCATCTCGAAGTAGAAGCAGAAGCGATTCTCGGATGAGTCAAAAGCCAATACAGCAAACTCAAAAGGCCATGATCTGGGGCTGCCTGCTGACTGCTGCTGCGGCGTTCTGTTACAGCTGGCAGTCTCCGATCACAAAACTTCTCCTCGCGGAAGGCGTGAGAGCTCTGGATGTTGTGACAGGGCTCTCTTTCTGCGCTGCAGTCCTGATTGACGGTTATTTGCTGGCGGCGGGAAAGGCACCGGCGATCCTGCAGGAGGTGAAGGCGCATTTGCCGGTCGTTCTGCTGCAGGGCATCGCGAAGTTCGGTATCAATTTCGGGCTGTTCCTGGGGCTGCGCACGATGTCAGCAGGGGTTTTGTCTGTTGTGTATTATACGGCACCTGCGTTCGTGTGCTTCTTTTTCATGATCACGAAGATCAAACCGGTCAGCCGCATCAATATCATTGCCGTGATCGTTACGATCACCGGCTGCCTTCTGGCATTGGACGTCTTTCAAACACCGTTGGAGGAACTGTCTGTTCCTGGCATCCTCCTGGGTGTTCTTGCAGCGGTCAGCTGCGGGACTTTCACTGTCGTCACAGACCTGAAGGGACGGGAGATGAGTTTCCCCACGATCATAGCCGGGGCTCTGACGGTGAATGCACTGCTCGCTGCAGTGATCAACCCGGGGATGTTCCTTCGTATTCCATCGTTTTCATTAGTCATTATTGGTCTTTTTCTTGTCCAGGCACTCGTCACAAAAATCCTGTCGATCGTAACGGAGACACGAGGTGTGATGCGGATTGGATCAGAGAAGGCGACGGTCGTATTAGCTTTGGAAGTTCCCTTTACACTTTTGATTGCATACTTCACGCTTCAGGAGACAATGTCCCCTCTGCAGCTTGCAGGTGTCGGGTTGGTGATAGGATCTGTTCTGCTTCTTCAGCGGCCTGACTGAAAAAAGTTTTTTAACTGCAGCAACACTTTCCGGTGTTTCCTGTACTATTATAGTGAGAGAATGATAAAGTGAAGGCAGGAGGGACCGCTATGAAAAAGATGATATGCATGATAGCAATGGTGGTGTTGGTGGCAGCACTTGCGGCCTGCGGAAAAGGTAGTGCCGAAAGCGCAGAGAGCGCGTCGGAGTCGGAACAGGAAAACAGCGCTGCCGTGCCCGGCAGCTGGGAAGTCTGCGAAGGAGAAGCGGCAGTGCTGCCGGACGAAGTGCAGGCGGCGTTCGACAAAGCAACAGAGACGCTGACCGGCGCAGAGCTGATCCCGGTCGCATACGTCGGGACACAGGTCGTTGCGGGGACGAATTACATGGTACTCTGCCGCTCGATCCCCTCTGTGGCGGAACTGGCGGAGGATGCCGGTACGTACCAGATGATCGTGATCTATGCCGACCTTTCGGGCGGGGCGGAGATCACGCAGATGACGGAATTCAATATCGCGGACTATACGGAAACGGACGGCGCGGATCCCGCGTCTGAAAACCTGATGGGCGGCTGGACGGTGCCGGAACAGGATGCGGGACCGATGCCGGAAGAAGCACAGGCTGCTTTTGACAAAGCATGCGGAGGGCTTGACGGCAACGATCTCGTGCCGCTGGCACTGCTCGGTACACAGACCGTATCCGGCACGAACTACGCGATTCTCTGCTGTAGTTCGCTTGTGACGGCGGAACCCGTGACGAGCATCCAGGTCGTGACGGTCTATGAGGATCTTGACGGCAATGCGGAGATCCTCAATATCTGCACGCTCGATCCGGCGGACTACAACAAATAAAAAGAAGGCCAATGGCCTTCTTTTTTATTACTGGCGGAGGGCATGGGACTCGAACCCACGAGGCTGTTACACCCTACTCGCTTTCCAGGCGAGCTCCTTAGCCACTCGGTCAACCCTCCGTGCTAATTGCGTGATGCGCGATATGCAGGCTCTTTCAGAGCCGTATAATAATCTATCATACGGGGAAATCTTTTTCAAGGAAAATATCAGAAACGCCAAAAAAAGAGCCTGCCCGCTGATGCGGACAGGCGTTGCTTTTCTATTTAGAGCGATTCCGCTTCCTCGATCCACAGGGTCATGCAGGCGTCGCTGGGCATGGATAGACCGCCGCGCGGCGACAGCGAGAACGGACCTGCGAGCGGACCGTCGGGGGAACACGACCGTTTGAACTGGCTGACGAAGAACCGGCGCAGGAAGGTGACGAGCCACTTCTTGATGGTCGCGTCATCGTAGGTGCCAAGACCGGTATCGACAGACGGTTCATTACCAGCTGCTTCACCGAACGCGATCTTCGCGAGCGCGTAGATGTCAGCAGGACCTCTGCCGTAGCGCATCATGTGATAGAGGAAGAAGTCATGCAGTTCGTACGGCCCGATGATGTCTTCCGTCTTCTGGGTGATGTTGCCGGCTTTGTCGGCGGGGAGAAGTTCGGGGCTGATCGGGTTGTGCAGGATCTGGTCGAGGATCTCGCCGGCTCTGCCGCCGAGTCTGTTGGCATAGCCGCGGACGATGAAGCGCACCAGCGTCTTGGTGATGCTGCCGTTGGTGCCGTACATCGACATGTGGTCGCCGTTGTAGGTGCACCAGCCAAGCGCCAGTTCAGACAGGTCGCCCGTGCCGATGACCAGGCCGTTCACCATGTTCGCGTAGTCCATGATGACCTGTGTGCGCTCTCTGGCCTGCGCATTCTCATAGACGACATTCATATTCTGCGGGTCGTGCCCGATGTCTTTCAGATGCTGGGTGGTCGCCTCAGCGATGCTGATGGTCTTCGTGGTGATGCCGAGCGTTTCCATCAGGTCGGTTGCGAGACTCTTCGTGCTGTCGCTCGTGCCGAGTCCCGGCATCGTGATGCCGTGGATGCCGGTGCGGGGAAGCCCCAGGATGTCAAAGGCGGTCGTGCAGACGAGCAGGGCAAGCGTGCTGTCGAGCCCGCCGCTGATGCCGATGACGACATTCTCACTGCCGATGTGCTGCATGCGCTTGACAAGTCCCATAGCCTGGATCATTGCGATGTCCTGCCCGTCTCCTGCCTTGGGGAGGAAGGGATGCGGATCGACGCGGCGCTTGATATCTGCCGGGCGTTCATCCACCAGGCACTCGACGATGCCGTTCGCCTCTTCGGGCGGGAAGGTGTCGTGGAATCGCTGGTAGACCTGGCGGTCGCGGTCCAGGGCGTCAACATCGACGTCCGCCATGCAGCTCGCGCCGGTCAGGGAATACTTTTCGCCTTCCGCCAGGATAGCGCCGTTCTCGCAGATGAGCGTTTCCCCGCCGAAGACCAGATCGGTCGTGGATTCGCCGAATCCGCTGTTGACGAGCGCATACGCACACATGAGCCGTTCGCTGAGACCGCGGATGCTCTCTTTTCTCGCCGCATTCTTGTGATAGCCTTCCGTGCAGGCGGCGGTGTTGACAATGATCTGCGCGCCCTGTACGGCCAGGCTGCAGCTGGGCGGTACCGGGGCATGCATGTCTTCGCAGAGTTCCACGCCGACCGTGACGCTTTCGCCTTTTTCTTCATCCGTTAAGCGGATCAGGCAGTTGAGCGGAATGTCCTCATCGCCGATCCGGACTTCGTCTGTGTCGAGGTCATAGGTGGAGCGGAACCATCTCTTCTCAAAGTAGGCTTCGTATTCCGGCAGGAAGGTTTTGGTGAAGACGGTCACGATCTCGCCGCCCTCGTAGCAGACGGCGCAGTTATACAGGCCGCCGCCGATGAGAAGCGGGGCGCCGACGATGGTCAGCATGTCTTCGGGCAGTTCCTCTGCCAGTTCCGCCAGTGCGGTCTTTGCCGCTTTCAGCAGCGTTCTGTTCGCAAACAGGTCACCGCAGGTGTAGGCGGTCAGATAGAGTTCCGGGAAGGCGAGGATCTTGACCCCTTCGCCGGCTGCTTTCTCAGCAGCAGCCAGGATCTGTGCTTTATTGTGAGCCACGTCCGCCACCTTGACGGCGGGGCTTGCCATCTTGAGTCTCCAAAGATTCATGGTGTCTCCTTTTTGTATATTCGGGGGCTGCGCACAGCGCAACTTTTCACAAATTCAATTATACTCTCAGTGCGAGCGGTTGAAAAGAAAAAGGATTCCGGAGTCTGTTTACGCAGATTAAACAGCGGCGCAGGGGTCGGCCCCTGACAGCCGCGGTATTTGATGTGCCTGACAGCCGCACCTTCCGGCTGTGCGATTCTTGCGCATGCAGGCGCTGTGCAATATAATAACAGTATGAAACTGAAACGATTTGGAATTGTCATCCTGGTGCTGATGCTCGTGACGGGGACCCTGTGGGGGACCGGTCTTTGCGCGTCTTGTCTGCCGCAGGTATTTGCGGATACGGAAGAGGACGCCGCGGAAGGCGCCGCGGCACCGGAGGTGCTCGATCAGGTATCCCTGATCTTTACCAGCGACATGCATTCGCATACCCAGCCGCTGCTGTGGACCGAGAACGGGGAGACTGTATCGGAAGGCGGTTTCGCGGCAGTTGCGGGGGTCATCGACGGGATCCGCGCGGAGTACCCGGCGTCGTTCCTGTTCGACGGCGGGGATTTCAGCATGGGCACGCCGTATCAGACCATCGAGCAGAACAAAGCCCCTGAGCTCACCTTGATGGGGATGATGGGATATGACGCAACGACGTTCGGCAACCATGAATTCGACTACCGGCCGGCCGGGCTGACCGCGATGCTCGGCAGTGCGTCAGCAGGCGGCAGACAGACGACCCGGACGGCGGGAGGCACACAGGAAGGGTATGACATGCCTGCGGTCGTCGGGACGAATATCGACTGGCAGGCAACGCTGGCGGATGAACTGCTGGCGGAAGAGGCGGCAGGCCTCAAGAATGCGTTCACCCGGTACGGGGTACAGGACTATACGATCATCAGGCATGGCGGGACGAGGATCGCGGTCTTCGGTCTGATGGGTTACGAGGCCATTGAGGACGCGCCGCTTGCCGGCGTCATCTGGCAGGATCCGATCGACTACGCGCGCTATGTCGTCAGCGAGATCGAGCGCAATGGGGAGGCGGACATGATCGTCTGCCTGTCGCACAGCGGCGTCTACGATCCGGAAGGGGAAGGCCGGGAAGCTGAGGATATAGAACTGGCCAAAGCAGTCCCGGAGATCGATGTGATCCTTTCGGGGCATACGCATTTATTCTATGAATCGCCCATTACGGTCGGCAAGACGACGATCGTTTCCGTCGGCTGCTACACACAGTATGTAGGCCATCTGGTCCTCGACCGGACGGCGGAAGGCTGCACGGTGAATTCGTTCTCTCTGATCAAGGTGGACGGATCCGTGAAGCCGGATGCGGCGATCCAGAAAGCGGTGGATGCCTACAAGTCGGATATCGATGCTTCTTATTTCTCCAAATTCGGATTTTCGTATGACCAGGTGCTGGCCACCAATGAAAAAGCATTCACGCCGATCAGCAAGTTCGCCCAGGAACAGGGCGAAGATACGCTCGGCAATCTGATTGCGGATTCCTATATCTATGCGGTGCAGGCGGCGGAAGGAGACGCCTATGAACCGGTCGACGTGGCGATCGCTCCGTACGGGGTGATCCGCGGTTCGTTCGGGGAAGGGCCTGTGACCACCGCGGACGCGTACAATGTGCTTTCGCTGGGGATCGGCCCGGACGGCATCGCCGGGTATCCGCTCGTGAGCGTGTATCTGACCGGGAAGGAACTCAAAACTTTAGCGGATGTGGATATCTCCGTTTCTCCGGGGATGCTGCCTGCGCGGCTGTATTTTGCCGGCCTGCAGTACAGCTACAACACCCACCGCATGATTTTCAACCGCACCATGGATCACTGCCTTGCAGGCAGCGACGGGACCGTTACGAAGATCGAGAATAAAAAGCTGTACCGGGTCGTCGGCGATCTGTACACCTGCCAGATGATCGGACTCGTCTCCTCCGGTTCGAAGGGGATGCTGTCGGTGGTGCCCAAAGACAAAGAGGGCAACCGGGTCCTTGACTTTGAAGAGCATATCATCAAGGGCGCAAACGGGCAGGAACTGAAAGCGTGGTATGCGCTGGCAACGTACATCGACAGCTTTGAGGGCGATGTGTTCCCGGCGGCTTACCAGGCACCGCAGGGGCGCAAAGTGGACCGGACGAGCCTGTCACCGGTCCAGTTCTTCCGGCAGCCGAATAAGTTCACCTGGGCGCTGCTGGCCATGATCTTTGTGCCGCTCGCTCTGATCGTGCTGATCATCCTTCTGCTGCGCCGCCGGCGCCATGTGCGCAGGGGCTACAAGCGGAGCATGTTCGGCAAAGCGGACTTCCGGCCGAACGGCGGCAAGCCGGTATTCAAGGGAAGAAACATCAACCGAAAAAAACTGCATCGCTGGAACGGCCGCAGATAGCCCGTCCGGCAGAAGAGAGATAAAAGAATGGACCGCATCATCGCAGCGACAAGAAATGAAGGCAAGATCAGAGAAATGAACGCGATCACGAAGGAACTCGGGATCGCGATCCTCTCACGCGACGCCGCAGGCGTCCCGCCGGTCGAGATCGAAGAGACCGGCACGACGTTCGAAGAGAATTCGTACATCAAGGCGAAGGCCATCATGGAGATGACCGGGGAACCTGCGCTGGCGGATGATTCCGGGATCTGCTGTGACTATCTGGGCGGGGCGCCCGGCGTGCAGTCGGCCCGTTGGTCCGGCGGCAGCGACGAGGACAACAATGCCAAACTGGTCCGGCTGACGGTCGATGTGCCGCCGGAAGAGCGGATCGCCCGGTATGTATGCGTGATGACACTGGTCTTCCCTAACGGCGAGGTGATCCGCGCCCGGGGCGAGATCGAGGGGACGATCATCACCGAGCCCCGGGGAACGGGCGGGTTCGGCTATGACCCGTACTTCGTGCCCAAAGGGGATACGCGCACCTTCGCGGAATACCCGGCGGAGGAGAAAAATGCCATCAGCCACCGCGGCCGTGCGCTGCAGGAAATGGCGCGGCTCTTAAGGGAGCGCAGGGCGGCAGACAGGGATGCGGAGGAGAACGAATAGCATGGGCAATCGCTTTTTCCGCATGGTCACATTGGGAATCCGGCAGTTCCGCGATCCGTATTACCAGGGCTTTGCAGCTCAGATCGCGTTTTACTATCTGCTGTCGATGGTTCCGATGGTCATGCTTTTGTCACAGCTGATGATGTCGATTTTCCAGACGACCATCGCCGATGCGGTCGGCTGGCTTTTGGATGCGCTGGGCGGCGCGTACAGCGACGAGGTCAAGGATATGCTGACCTATAAATCTGCCGGTGCATTGAATATCATTTACGCTGTTATCGCGCTGTGGGCGGCTTCCCGTGCGCAGTTCGCGCTGACCCGCATCATGAATTTCACCCTGACGGATGGGCGCTCGACCGGCAACGGGTACTGGAGAGAGCGCTTCCGCTCGATGTTCACCATGGCTCTGATGCTGCTGTCGATCATCGTCGCAGTCCTGGTGCTGGTATACGGCGGCAAGGTGATCGACCTGTTCTTCCAGAATGCCCGGATCTGGCTCTACATCCGCTGGCCAATCGCGTTTGGGCTGTTCTTCCTGATTCTCAGCTTTATCTACAAGATCCTGCCCACAGACAAGATTCCGTACAAGGAGGTCCTTCCGGGCAGCGCATTCGCGGCGGTCGGTCTCGTGCTGGTCTCCTGGCTGTACTCCCTGTATCTTAACGGCGTCGCGAAATACGATATCGTCTACGGTGCACTGGCGAACATAGTTGCACTGATGTTCTGGTTTTACTTCATGGCCTGGGTGCTGTGCTTGGGGGTGCTGTTCAACAAGGTGCTGAAGGATACCAGGAGCGGTGGCAACCGTCACATCTTTGACTGAGCGCATAAGCGATTCCGGTTTGACAATCCAAACGGAATCGCTTATATTATGAGCATAAGTTAGCATATGCTAACCATTTGGATCATTGATTCGCCGAAAAGACGGTCATTCTATAAATCATCACTCAGAAGGAAGGCAAATTATGTATCTGGAACTGAATAAGATCTGCAAATCCTTTGGCAGAGGCGAGACCCGTGTGCAGGTGCTGCATGACGTGTCACTTGGCCTCGAAAAAGGAGAACTTTGCGTGCTGCTCGGTCCGTCCGGGTCGGGCAAGTCGACGCTGCTCAATATCATCGGCGGGATCGAGGAGGCGGACAGCGGTCATATCAATATCCGCGGCGACCGCATGGAGAACATGAAAGAAAAGGAACTGTCGCTGTACAGGCGTAAGCACCTCGGGTATGTTTTCCAGTCGTACAATCTGATTCCCAACCTGACGGTCCGGGAGAACATCGAGGTAGGCGCCTATCTGGGAGAGAATCCGCTGGACGTCGATCCGCTCCTGAAAGATCTCGGCCTCTGGGACCACAGAGACAAGATCCCCAACCAGCTCTCCGGCGGTCAGCAGCAGCGGACGTCGATCGGCCGCGCCATCGTCAAGAACCCGGACGTCCTGCTCTGCGATGAGCCGACCGGCGCACTTGACTACAGCACATCAAAGGAGATTCTCCGGTTGATCGAGGAGGTCAATGCCAAGTACCGGAGTACGGTCGTGCTGGTCACCCACAACGATGCGCTGAAGGATATGGCGGACCGGGTCATCCGGCTGAAGGACGGCCGCATCCTTTCGGATAAGAAAAACGAAGTGCGCATCCCGGCCGCACAGCTCGAGTGGTAAGGAGGCGCAGGCATGGCAAGAGAAAATGAAAGCATCGCAGCTGCAAAGAATGCCCGCCGCCGCGACCCGCTGAAAAAGCGCATCCTGCGCGACATCCGCCGCGACTTTGGAAAATACCTTGCGATCTTTCTGTTTCTGGCCGTCTTTATCGGCTTTGAGTCCGGCTACATCATCGCGGACACCAGCATGCAGATCGCCTATCACGACGGGATGAAGGCGCGGCACGTGGAGAGCGGCCACTTTATCCTGCATAGCGAGGCGGACGACGATCTGCTCGACAAACTGGAACGGGAAGGCGTTACGGTCAGGGAGCAGTTTTATCTGGACAAACCGACTGCGGGGACGAATACCATCCGCGTTTTTAAAATGCGCAGCGAGGTGAACGAGGCATGCCTGATGGACGGCGCGTTTCCTGAAAAAGACGATGAGATCGCCGTCGACCGCCTCTATGCGGAGAACAATGGCATTGCCATCGGGGACAGCATCGAAGCCGGCAGCCATACGATGAAGGTATGCGGGACCGTCGCACTGCCGGACTACAGCTGCCTGTACAAGAACAACTCGGATATGATGTTCAACGCGACGCATTTCTCTGTCGGACTCGTGACAGAGGAAGCCTTTGACGATCTGGGGACCGGCGGCCTTTCGTACTGCTACACCTGGTACAACAATGATCAGAAACTGGACCGGGTTGCCCGCAATGAGAAGGCGGAGGACATCAAGGAAGTGCTGGTCGGCGATATCCCGCGGACGGGCAATATGCTTGAGGATTTTGTCCAGAACGACGACAACAACGCCATCCAGTTCGCGGGTGACGATATGAGCGACGACAAGGCGATGTTCACGGCGATGCTGTACATCATCGTCGTCGTGCTGGCGTTCATCATGTCGATCCTGGCGAAAGGGACGCTCGAACGCGAATCGCAGGCGATCGGCACGCTCCGCGCATCCGGCTACACGCGCGGCGAACTGGTGCGGCACTACATGACCGCGCCGCTGCTGGTCTGCCTGGCTGCCGCGCTGATCGGCAATGCCATCGGCTACACCGCGATGAAATGGCTCATCGTGGACCTGTACTACAACAGCTATTCTCTGCCGGATTACGAGACTGTCTGGAGCGCGGAAGCGTTCATCAAGACAACGCTGGTCCCGCTGGCGCTGGTCGCGCTCGTGACGTGGTTCGTCCTGGCGCGGGCGCTCCGGATCCCGCCGCTGCAGTTCCTGCGCGGGGAACTCCGGCATTCCAAGAAGAACAAGGTGATGCGGCTCAAGCGGGGGACCTTCATGACCCGGTTCCGGGAACGGGTGCTCTTTCAGAATATCCCGTCGTACATCCTGCTGGTGCTGGGCATCTCCTTCGCGGGACTGCTGCTGTACTTCGGTCTCGGCATGCAGCCGCTGATGGATCACTTTAAGGACAACGTCCTGACCAGCCAGATCGCGGAGTTCCAGTATGTCCTGCGCGCGCCGGCAGAAGTCGATGCGGAAGGGGCGGAGAAATACAGCGCGGCGACGCTGGAGGAGCCGTCGCACGGCGAGGAGATCATGCTTTTCGGCATTGAAGAGGACTCCGCATACCTGACGGATCTGAAGCTGCCGGACAATGACGATGCGGCGGAAGATGTGCGCGAAGACGGCGCTTTTGTGCCGGGCTGGGTCACGGACCGCGCCGCTGCGGAGATGGAGGACAAGCCTGCCTTTAAGGTCATCGCATCCGAGGGGTACCTCGAAAAGTACCAGTGCGGCGTTGGCGATGTGATCCGCCTGCGGGAAAAGTATGAAGACAAGACCTACCGCTTTGAGATCGTGGGCTCGTATCAGTACGATGCGGCGCTGGCGCTGTTCTTCGACAGAGAATCGCTCAATGCCTGCTTCGGCCGGCCTGCGGATACCTTCAACGGCTACTTCTCCGATGAGGAACTGACGGAACTCGACGAGGACGATATCGCGACCATCGTGCAGGCCAATGACCTGACGGCTATCGCCGACCAGCTGGAGGACAGCTTTGCGGCGATTTTCCCGATGTTCACCTGGTTCGCGGTCGTGATGTACCTGCTGCTGATGTACCTGCTCGGCCGCATGGTGCTCGAGCGCAACGCGAAGAACATCTCCATGCTGAAGATCCTCGGCTACAACGACCGCGAGGTCAGCCGGCTGTACAACCGGGCGACCGGTATCGTCGCCGTCGCGGCTATCATTCTGACGATCCCGCTGGTGGAGGCCGTCTTCCGTATCATCTGGCGGTACGTGATGTTCGAACTGTCCGGCTGGCTGACGTTCTACGAACCCGCTTCCTTCTACATCAAGATGATCCTGTTCGGTGTCGTATCTTACGCACTGGTGTATCTGCTGCAGATGCGTAAGGTCCGCAGGATCCCGATGGGGGAGGCACTGAAGAGTATGGAATAGCGATTCCGCACGCGGCACTTGAGAAACCCATGTGAATACCGTATAATAAAACAGGCTCGTGATTCCCATGAGTCTGTTTTTATGAGAATCGCTCTGCGCAAAGCGGAGATATCGATAAGAAGGAGAAAAATCTATGCGGTATGACGTGATGATCATCGGCGCCGGTCCGGGCGGCATCTTCTCGGCTTACGAACTGGCGGAGAAGCATCCGGACCTTAAGATCGCGGTCTTCGAGGCAGGCCATACGCTGGAGAAGCGCAAGTGCCCCATCGACGGCAAGAAGATCAAAAGCTGCATCAACTGTCCGACCTGTGCCATCATGAACGGGTTTGGCGGCGCAGGCGCGTTTTCGGACGGCAAATACAACATCACCAACGATTTCGGCGGCACGCTCTACGAGTATATCGGCCGTGACAAGGCGATCGAGCTGATGGAGTATGTCGATGAGATCAACTGCAAATACGGCGGTGCGCAGACAAAGATGTACAGCACGGCCGGGACTTCGTTCAAGAAGATCTGCATGCAGAACAAACTGACCTTGCTCGATGCTTCCGTGCGCCATCTCGGCACGGACATCAACTACATCGTGCTGGGCAACCTGTACAACGAACTGAAGGACAAGGTGGATTTCTACTTTGATACCCCGGTCGACCGCATCGATTTGCTGGAAGACGGGTACTGCGTGCGGTGTGCGAAGGGTCTGTTTGAAGGTAGATACTGTGTCATTTCCGTCGGCCGCAGCGGCAGCAAATGGATGGAGCACGTCTGTGAGGATCTTGGCATCGAGACCAATTCCAACCGTGTCGACCTCGGCGTGCGCGTGGAGATCCCGGCGGTCATTTTTGACAACATCACCGATGAACTCTACGAGAGCAAGATCGTCTACCGCACCGAAAAATTCGAAGACAACGTCCGTACGTTCTGCATGAACCCGCACGGCATCGTCGTCAATGAGAACACCAACGGCATCGTGACGGTCAACGGGCACAGTTTTGAAGATGAGAAAAAGAAGACGGAGAACACCAACTTCGCGCTGCTCGTCTCCAAGCACTTCTCGCTGCCGTTCAAAGACAGCAACGGCTACGGCGAGAGCATCGCGCGCCTGTCCAATATGCTGGGCGGCGGTGTCATCGTGCAGCGGTTCGGCGATCTGGAGCGTGGCCGCAGAAGTACGGAAAAGCGCATCGGCGAGAGCACCGTCCAGCCGACGCTGGCAGCGACCCCGGGCGATCTGAGCCTGGTCCTGCCCAAGCGCATTCTCGACGGCATCATCGAAATGATCTACGCGCTCGACAAGATCGCGCCGGGCGTTGCGAACGATGATACGCTGCTGTACGGCGTGGAAGTCAAATTCTATAACATGGAAGTCCAGCTGGACGAGAACCTGATGACAAAGTACGAAGGGCTCTATGTCATCGGCGACGGCAGTGGCGTCACGCACTCGCTGTCCCACGCGTCCGCGAGCGGCGTCTACGTCGCGCAGCACATCGCTGCTTCCTTGTAGGAAGCGTTACGAAAGCCTGGCGAGTTCTTCGAGAACCGCTGTCCAGTCTCCGCACACGAAAGCGTCGGCTTGCTTTGCAAGCGGCGCTTTTTCATCTGTGTTGACCGCGATGATCGTCCTGCTCTGCGCAATGCCGGCCATGAACGCGGCCGAGCCGCTGGCACCGCAAACCAGACACACCTGCGGATGCACGAGCGTGCCGCTGACGCCGATCAGCCGGTCGAGAGGCAGCCAGCCGTTCATGACGGCGGGCCGGGTGCCGCCCGCAGCTGCACCGAGCTTTTCCGCCAGTTCGAGGAATCGCTCAGCTTTGGCAGGACTGCCGAGCCCGCGGCCGCCGGCCAGGATGAACGATGCGTCTGCCAGTCCGGTGTCTTCCGGCGGGGGAAGGACCTGCCTATCGGAACCGTGAAGAGGATCTTCTTCGGAGGGGAGATATTCCATGGTTTTTTGGGGCATCAACCCGAACGTGTGCGCTGTTGTTTCGGGGTCCGCTTCCGGCAGACTGCTGTCAAGCGCCAGGAAGAAGGGACCTTTTTCCAGCGTGAATGTGCCGGTGAGATGACCGTTGTAGATCGTCCGGTCAACCAGCACGGCGCCGGCGTTGTCCTGTTCATCGCAGTTTTCCTGCGCCGGGTCCCCGGAAATGGAAAGTACGTCGGTCATCGATGTGCCGCCTTTGCGTACCGAAAGACGGACAGCGAGTTCTTCGCTGTCTGCGCCGGGTGCAAGCAGGACCAGATCACTGAGGATCTCTTTTTCGAGAATATCCAGAACGGATTCCATCCGGGGCGGTCCGTCCAGTACAAAGACAACGCCGCCGGTCGGCGCAAGCCCGCACTTCTTAAGGAAGGCACTGATCACTCTGCGTTCGTGTTCAAACCGGGGCGAGCCGGCGAACAGGATGATGGAAAAAAATCTGTTCATCGGCGCACCTCCGGGAGTTCTCTGAGATATGTTTCATAAAGGATCTTTGCGGTCTCCGCGGCATCTTTGCCTTCGATCCGCTCTCCCTGTCTGGCGTTATTGACCGGTGTCATCCCGCTCAGTTCTATGCAGGATGACGACGCGCTGCAGGCATCTTCCGCCATCAGCTTCTCCGGTGTGATCACGGTGATTTCTCTCCCCGAAGCTTCTTTGCGCTGCCGCAGGGTCGGGACGCGGAGCAGTGCGCCGGGCACGTCGCCGATGGAAAGGAGCAGCGGGAGATCTACGGTCTCTGCAACAGCCTGCCCGAATGTGGTGTGGCAGACGGTCAGTCTGCCGGGATGCGGGAAGGAGAATCCGCTGACCTGCTTGAGCAGCGGCATATGCAGATACTCCGCCAGCAGATAAGGCGTTTTCTTGTTGCCGCCGTCGGGACTTTGGCCGCCCAGCACGATCAGGTCGTAGGGGCCGGTCTTCGCGCAGTATGCGGCGATGGCAGCGGCGGTTTGTTCCGCCCGAAACGGATCCGGCGTACCGTCGATCCGGACGCAGTCGTCATAGCCGAGCGCCGCGAGCGTGCGGAGCGCTTTCCCGGAGACTTCGGGACCGAAGGTGAGGGCGGTAAGGTGAACGTCCGCGGCGCTGTCTGCGGGCGATTCCTTAAGAAACGCATCTCTGGCGCGCAGCGTCAGTTCCAGCCCGCTCTCGCTGTATGGGTCGATCTCCTGTTTGATATACGAAAAATCAAAAACACCGGTGGCGGCGCCGGAGGCCCAGTCGGCCTCCGGGACGGCGTCAAAGTCCGGTGTTGTTTTGAAGCAATTGAGTATTCTGATCATTGTACTTTGCGGCACTAGAAATGCCAGGGGTTCTCTTTATCGTGCTTGATCGGGATCAGTGTTCCCATATTCATGATACCATTCGGGTCAAATGCCTTCTTGAGCGTTTCGAGCATGTAGAAGGACGAACCGTATTCCTCCCAGACCATGTGCGCACGCGCTTTGCCAAGACCGTGGTGATGCGCGATGCTGCCGCCGAAGCGGACCGCTTCTTCGCAGATGATGCGGTTGATCAGGTTGTGGTACTTGTTGATTTCTTCTTCCGGTGTGCAGTCGACGACATTGTAATAGTAGACAAAGTAGACGTTGGTGCCGTTGATGTAGCTGTGGGAAGAATGACCGCCGATCATGGTCAGGTCGGGCACTTCGTTGGTGATGCGCTCGACGACGGCTTTGTAGATATCGTAGATGCAATCCCAGCAGCCGGAGATCTCGGTGGTGATGCCGATGTTGTCCGTAGCCTTGATTTCTTCTCTTTCCTGCGCGATCTGCTCGGCGCCCCAGTTGAGGTGGTCAAACCACTTTTCGATCAGAGCGGGGTCGACCGGCGTGACACCTTCGATGCCTCTGACGATCTCATCAATGCCTTCCGCGGTCGCTTTCGTGATCGCCGCGGGGCCTTCCGCCATGAACAGAAGAACATTTTCATCGTCCGCCCAGTCGAAGTTCATTGCGGCATCCTGCAGGTCGTACAGTCTGGCGACGGAGGGTTTGTATCCCTGCACCATGACTTCGCGCAGCGCGTCAAAGCCCTTTTCCATTTCTTTGATGCGGTAGCCGAGGAAGATATTGTTCTCGGGCTGGTATTTGAACAATTTGACGGTGACTTCCGTGATGAAGCACAGTGCGCCTTCGTTACCCATCACGATGTGACGGATGTCCGGACCGACGGAGCGGCGCGGAACATTCTTGATGCGGCAGATCTCACCGTTCGGGAAGACGACTTCGCAGCCGACGATCATGTCCTCGATGGCGCCGTACAGCGTCGAGAACTGGCCGATGCTTCTCGTGGCGACCAGACCGCCCATCTGAGCCAGCGGCTTGGACTGCGGCGAAGCGGCAAAGCAGGCCAATGAAGCGCACAGGGTCGATGCAGCGCTCGAAGCGGTCATCGAGGCCAATACGCTGATGAGCGGGCTCGGGTTTGAAAACGTGGGCTGCGCGGCGTCCCATGTGATCTGCAACGGCATCAGCGCGACACCGGAAGGCGGCAAAGCCCTCCACGGGGAAAAGGTTGCGTACGGCATCCTCTGTCAGCTGACCGCGGAAGGGGAACAGGAAGCGCTGTCGGAAGTCCGGACATTCTACCGGAAGGTGGGATTGCCGCTGCGGCTGGCTGATCTGGGCGTTCCCGCCACGGAGGAGAATCTGCGGATCATTTCCGCGGACACAAAAGATACCGAGTGGCTCCGTGAGCCGTTTGAGATGGATGATGAGAAAGTCTATCAGCTCCTGCTCGCGGTGGAAGAGGCCGGCAGGGCGGAACTGCAGAGCGAATAACAAAGAGGAAGACAGCAAGGGGAAACAGACAGCATGAAACCACTGATCTTGGTCGTGAACGATGACGGAATAGAAGCCCCGGGGTTTGCTGCCGCTGTGCGGGCGGCACGCGGGTTCGGCGAGGTGCTGGCGGTCGCGCCGGCAGGTCAGCAGACCGCGATGGGCAGAGCCTATCCGCGGTATCCGGACCTGGGAATCATAGAGGAAACGACGATGGATTTCGGGGATGAGATTATCAAAGCCTATGCCGTGCACAGTTCTCCGGCGCATGCCGTCTGTTACGGGGTCATGGAACTGGCACCGCGCAGACCGGATCTGGTGGTCAGCGGGATCAATCACGGTGCGAATCTGGGTATGTCGATCACATGCAGCGGGACGATCGGCGCCTGTTTGGAGGCGATGAGCGAGGGGATCCCGGCGGTGGCACTGTCACTGGAGACGGGGTCCGCACAGATCATGACAGCGACCCGGGACGTCTGTTTTAAAGACGCCGAACAGGCGGGCGCGTATTGGATCGGACGCGTCCTGCGGGAAGGGATGCCGCGAGAGTGTGAGATCCTCAATATCAATATTCCCGGCTGTCCGGTGGCGCCGGAAGCGTACCGGATCACCTGTCTGGATCGCCAGAACTACTATGTAATGAAACAGCCATCGCCGCGAGACCGTACAAAACCATATACGATCGATTTTGAGATTGAGATCGATAAGGAAACGCTTTTTGAAGACGGAGATATCCGCTGTGTCTGCATAGACCGGCTGACATCTATCACGCCGCTGAGCTGGGATATGACAAAGCGATAGCGCGAGGAGTAAACGATGCAATACAGGATGACAGAATATGGGGAAGATATCCTGAGCGATATCACGGCATTCTGCGAACGGGAGGTCATGCAGCAGGCAAGGGAGGCGGATCATACCCGCGTTTTTCCGCGGGAGATCTATGAGGCAGCCTCCCGGATGGGGCTTGAGAGCCTTGCCGTGCCGGAGGCGTACGGCGGACCGGGACTGACGCTGCAGGAGCAGGCGGCAATCCTGGAAAATGTCGCCGGGTTCGATGCCGGTCTGGCTGTTTCCCTGCTGGCGAACAGCCTGTCCTGGACATGCGCGGAACGTTTTGGCAGTGAAGCTGTCCGGGAAACAGCTGCCGGGCTGCTGCTCAGCAAAGGCCCCGGCGCGTTCTGCCTGACAGAAGAGCAGGGCGGAAGTGATCTTCATCTGCTGCGCATGGCTGCGGTCAGATGCGAAGAAGGATACCGGATCGACGGGAGCAAGCGGTTCGTGACCAACGGGGGGATCGCCGGACACTATACTGTCTTTGCGAAGACAGAGGAAGGGCTGACCGCATTCCTTTTGCCGCGCAGTCTGCCCGGGATCACGGCAGGTCCGGAGGAGGACAAACTCGGCATCCGCAATGCCAGCACCTGTGAAGTGTACTTCGATCGTGTGTGCGTGCCGGCAGACATGGTGATCGGAGAACCCGGAAACGGGAAAGCGGTCGCTGCTGCAGCGCTCACGGTTGGCAGAGCACTCTGCGGAGCGGCAGCGGTCGGAGTCGCGCAGCGCGCGAAGGATGAAGCGAAGGCCTGGAGTGAAGAACGAATGCAGAGCGCGGGACCGCTGTCGGATCTTCCTGTTGTCCGTGCCAGACTGGAAGAGATGGAAGACAGGATCCGGGAAGCCAGAGAGAAATGCTGCCGCGCGCTGGAATACCTGGAACAGGGGACGGAGGCCGCGCCGGATGCCGCAGCAGCAAAGTGCTTTGCCGCGGATACAGCCGTCCATTGTGCGGAAGAATGTCTGCAGACATTCGGCGGCAATGGATACTGTGAGGCGTTTCCCGCCGAAAAACTGCTGCGGGATGCACTTGTGTTCCGGATCATCGAAGGTTCGAATGATGTGCTCCGGCAGATCGCGGAAAGGGACTGACACGAAGAGCCGGATAACGGAAGACCAAATAAAAAAGTACATCCCGGGGATGTACTTTTTGTTTACAGTGAAACCGCTGCGGATACCGCACCGGTTGCTATGCGGTGATGACTCTGGCGCTGATGATGCCGTCGATCAGTTCGAG
>JAWRJC010000110.1:0-20437 GCA_040307715.1 Clostridiales bacterium
TCATCCTTTGGCTGCTTGTGATCTTCTGGCGCTCGAGGCCGGTGCCGAAGAGCGAGCGGTTCTACAGCGATTATATGGATCCTGCGCGGACCACAGCCATCAAGGGTGTGTTTATTTTGCTGATCTTTCTCACCCACAGCGAACAGTATCTGACCTTGTCGGACACACTGCCCGATCAGATCTACGCCATCATCCGTCTGGGATTCGGCCAGTCCGTGGTGACAGCGTTCTTTTTCTACAGCGGCTACGGTCTCATGGAATCGCTTCACCGCAAAGGCGAGCCTTACTTGCGCGCATTTCCGAAAGCCCGCATTTTCAAGACGCTGCTGCACTTTGATCTCGCTGTTCTGCTCTATCTGATCCTGGATTTTGTGCTGGACATCCCGCTGACGACCGGGGAGATCATCGGTTCTTTGATCGGGTGGGAGAGCGTCGGCAACAGCGCCTGGTTCATCTTTGACATTCTGGTCGCTTACGTGATGTTTTATGTGTGCTTCCGGGCATTCCCGGAGCAGACACAATGGAAGAAAGGCGCGCTGCTCTTTACAGTCTGTTCGGTCGTGTTCGTCATATTGATGATCCTGTTCCGGGAAAGCCGGTATTACAACACGTTCCTGTGTGTGAGCATGGGGATCTGGTTCTCGCAGTACCGCCTGCAGATCGAACGCTTTGTGCAGCAACGATTCCTCCCGTTGCTTTTGGGGCTTGCCGCGCTGTATGTCGGCGGCGGTGTCCTGCTGATGAGGGTGTACGATGACTACGAGTATCTGTACATCCCATTGCCGCTGCTGTTCCTGACTGTGCTGATCATGGTGACTATGGTGTGGCGCTTTGACAATCCGGTATTGCAGTATTTCGGGAGCCATCTGTTTTCGGTGTTCATCCTGATGCGGCTGCCTATGACTGTGCTCGAGTATTACGGTGTCACAGATCACGTCGGTTTGTTTATTGCGGTTTCGTTCGCTGTCACGGTGCCGCTGGCGCATGTCTTTGATGCCGCCTTGAAAAAACTGGACCCGGCACTGCATCTGGACCGGCTGCGGGGGGCGGAGGAATCAGATCAGAAGTAACATTTGTAACTGGAGAACCATCATGAAAACATTGAAAAAAGCGCTCTTCACTGCCGCGGCCATCGTACTTGCCGCGGGTATGACAACAGCCTGCGGATCTCCTTCCGCCGGCGCAGGGGGAACGGTCAGCGACCCGATGCTGCCGGCATCCGTGACCACCTATGCGATGGATTATGAGACAGGGGAATGGGTCAAGGCATCGACGATCGAGTACGGGTATCAGGACGACAGCATTGCTTCGCGGACGGAGAGCTACGAGGGCGGCGAACCCCAGCAGTCGACCTTCGAGTTCAAAGACAACAACGGGCTGACCCAGCTGCAGCAGTTTGACAACGGCAGCGAGACACCGGCCAAGGTGTATGATTACGATGCAGAGGGACGCCTCGACCGGGTCCATACCTTCAACGGCGATAGCGCGACGGAGCAGATCTACCAGTACGGCAACGATGACGCCTACTTCACGCTGGTGCTCCATGAAACGGAGATCATCAATCCGGATGACCCGCATGAGCCGGTTGAACGCATGGAAGAGGTCGATTCGCTGGAGATCACAACGAACAACGGGCTGCTCGTCAAAACGGTCAACAACGGCTTGTATGCCAACTGGGTCGAGGGGGACGAAAAGCCCTGGGAGAGATTCAACGGGACATACATTGCCGAGTATGACAGCAACGGACTCCTGAGCGAGACAGAGGGCAAGTTCCGGATGGGGCCGTCCGGCAAGGAATACAAGTTCGATCTGACATTTGAAGACGGCAGGGTCACGGAGGTCGTGCGCAGCCGCTACGGTTATAGCGGCGAAGACAGTGAAGAAGGCGAGTGGATGCAGGATTCCAAACTGGTATTCACGTACACGGATATTCCGATGAGCCCGGAGCGGTATGCTACCATGATCAATGCGCACATCCTCGGCGAGGGCAACGGGTATTACATCTATAACTGGTATTGATCCAACGCTGTTTGATGTAAATGGCAGCCGAAGAAACAGTGAGGTGTTGCTGCATGAAGACTTCGAATCTGCCGGTGCTGGACCTGTCGGTACTTGCGGAGTACCCGGTGCCGGATGAACGGCAGCTGGATGAATTGCTGGCGGCGGAGATCCGTGCCAATCCGATGAAGATCATCGTGCTGGATGATGATCCGACGGGTGTGCAGACGGTGCATGGGATCAGCGTGTATACGGACTGGTCGGCGGAAAGCATCCGTGCCGGTTTTGAGGAACCGAACAAAGTTTTCTACATATTGACTAACTCGAGGGGGATGACGGAAGTGGAATCCGCCGCGGCGCACCGCGACATTGCGGCGCGTGTTGCCGCGGTGTCGGAGGAGACCGGCATCCCTTATCTTTTCATGTCCCGGAGCGATTCGACGCTGCGCGGGCACTACCCGCTCGAAACGGAAGTCCTGCGCGCAGGCATCGAAGCGACCGGCGGCTGCGTCGACGGGGAGATCCTGTGCCCGTACTTCAAAGAGGGAGGCCGGTATACGATCGGCAATGTGCACTACGTGCGCCAGGGAGGATCGCTCGTGCCGGCGGCTGCTACCGAGTTCGCGAAGGACAAGACGTTCGGGTACACGCAATCTGCGATCCCGGCGTACATCGAGGAGAAGACGGGCGCCGCATGCGCCGTGGAGGGCGTGCACTGGGACAGATACCCGGCGGACCGCGTGACCTGCGTCAGCCTTGAGGACCTGCGCGCGGAACGGTTCGAGGCAGTCAAAAAACAACTAATGGGCGTTAGCGGATTCGGCAAAGTCTGTCTGAATGCGATCGATGACTGCGATCTGAAGGTGTTCAGCATCGCGTTGTACCGGGCGCTCGCGGAGGGGAAGCGATTCCTGTTCCGGACGGCGGCGGGGGAGGTCAAGATCCTCGGCGGCATCACGGACCGGCCGCTCCTGACACGCCATGACATGATCGTCCGCGAAACAGCCCTCGGCGGTGTGGTCGTGGTGGGCAGCCACACGGAGAAGACGACCGCGCAGCTCGGGGAACTCCTGAAACTGGACGGCATCGAACCGGTCGCGTTCAATTCTGACAAGGTGCTGGAGGGCGATGCGGTGTTCTATGCGGAAGTGGAACGCTGCATTGCGGAGGAAGAACGGATCATCCGGTCCGGCAGGACCGCGGTGTGTTATACCGCGCGGACACTTTTGACGCGGGAAGACGATACGAAGGAAAGCGCGCTGATGCGGAGCGTGAAGATCAGCGATGGTGTGCAGCGTCTTGTCGGCGGTCTCTCTGAGACACCGGCGTTCGTCATCGCCAAGGGCGGCATCACGTCCAGCGATATAGGCACCAGAGCGCTCGCCGTGAAGAGGGCGAATGTGCTGGGGCAGATCCGGCCGGGCGTGCCGGTCTGGCAGACCGGGGAAGAGAGCCGGTTCCCTCTGACGCCGTATGTGATCTTTCCGGGCAACGTCGGTGAAATATCGACGCTGCGGGAGGCGGCGGAGATCTTGATGGGAAAAGAAAACGACAGCGAAGAGGAGAAGGAAGAGACACGATGAAACGACCTTCCAGAGCGACCGTTATCCTGATGCTGCTGATCCTCTATGTGATCTGGGGATACAACTGGGTACTGATGCGCGAGGCGAACGAGCACTTCTCACCTCTGTTCTTTGTGACGTTCCGGTTCGCGATCGGTGCCGTCACGCTGCTGATCATGCTTGCCGTGCGCGGCAACATCCTGCCGCCCCGCAAGTACTGGCTGTGGATCGCGGGGTCCGGGGCGATGATGATGTGCGTTTCGAATGTCATCATCCAGGTCTGCACGACGTATATCGGTGCCGGATTGACGGCGCTGCTGGACTATATGCAGTCGGTCTTTGTGTGCATCCTGGCGGTGTTCTTCCTCAAAGAGCGGTTCACCCTCCGCAAAGTGCTCGGCATCGTGTTCTGTGTGGCAGGCCTGCTCATCCTGATGAACGTCGGGATGACGGAGCACATCTGGGCGATCTTCCTGACGCTTTTCGCGGCATTCCTGTGGGGCGTTTCCAGCATCATCGTCAAAGGGAAACTCGCGGGGTGCGACATGCTGCAGTACACGGCCTGGCAGACGGTCTGCGGGTCAACGCTGCTGCTGTTGTTCCTGTTCACCGCCGCACGTGGGGAAGTGGCAGAGACCGTCACGCTCCTGTCATCCGCGGGGGATGCGGGGCTGTGGATCGGCATTCTGGTGTATAATGGGATCATCCCGACGGCCGCTGCGTTCCTGCTGTGGAACTATCTCCTGACGAACATGGAGGCCGGGCAGGCATCCATCGCGATCATGGGCGTGCCGGCGGTCGGCGTGCTGTCCGGCGTGCTGGTGCTCCATGAACCGATGAGCTGGTCGATCGCAGGCGGCATGGCGCTGGTTTTCGCAGGGATCTTCGTGGTGCTGGGGGTCGGTGAACGCCGGCAGTCTGCCAATAGAATAAAAATGTTATAATGTGCCGCATAAATGCGGATATTAATACGAAGGAGGAAGAGGAATGGATCTGGGACTTAAAGATAAGGTGATCCTGGCAATGGGCGGGACCAGCAATCTGGGCAAAGGGGCCTGCATCGAGCTCTGCCGCGAAGGCGCGAAAGTCATGGCGGGGTATCATTCGAATGACGAAAAGGCACATGCCACGCAGGAACTGATCCGCGCGGAGGGCGGCGATTACGAGATCTATAAAGTCGACTGCAGCACGGAAGAGGGCGTCGACGAGATCTGCCGGGCAACGCTCGAAAAGTACGGCCGCATCGACGGGCTCATCAACAGCCTGATCTACTACGATGACGTGGACCTCGTGGACTTGACGCTCGACCACTGGAACAGAGCCATGCAGGTCATGCTGACGAGCGTATTCCTCTCCAATAAGTGGGTCGTCAAATACTGGCTGGAAAACAACATGCCGGGCCGCATCGTCAATTTCACCTCCGTCAATGCATTCGTCGGCGACAACAGCCACCACGCGTACTATGCGGCGGCCAAGGCAGGCGTGCTCGGATTTACCAAGTCCGTTGCCAAAGAAGTGGCCACGAAGGACATCCTCGCGACCTGCGTGGCGCCGGGCTTTGGCGTAGACTTCGAACTACCCCCTGAATACGAGCAGAAATATGCAGCGAGAACACCGATCGGCCGGACCGGCAAGCCGGAAGATCTGGCCAAGGTCATCGCGTATCTGGTTTCCCCGGCGAACACCTACATGACCGGGACAGCGGTCGATGTCAGCGGCGGCATGATCATGCGGTAGGGCTTGAACAAACGTTCGCTCTTTGATATAGTAAGAAAAACATATGTTCTTACGCAAAGGAGCGGACGATGAGCGAGTATCTCGGCAGCATGCTGGGCAGCATGAACGAAGCGCAGAAAGAGGCTGTGACCACAACGGAGGGCATGGTCCGTGTTGTCGCGGGCGCAGGCTCCGGCAAGACGCGCGCGCTGACAGGCAGATTCGCCTATCTTGTGAATGAGGCGGGGATCCTTCCCGGCAACATTCTTTGCGTGACCTTTACGAACAAGGCGGCCAACGAGATGCGCCAGCGCATCCACTACCTCACCGGGGATAACGACACCGGCTACATCAATACTTTCCACGGGTTCTGCGTTTCCGTTCTGCAGGAGGACAGCCATGTCGTCCAGTATCCGAAGTCCTTCCTCGTGCTGGACAATTCCGATATCGATACGATGCTCCAGACGATCTACGAGGAGCGGGGGCTCACGCTGCGGGACATGACCTTCTCGCACGCGCGGGATATGATCGAGATCATCAAGCTCAAGGAGCGGCCGGAGTACTACAACGATATGATCGACATGTCCCTGGAATCGCTCCGCAGGAAGTACGAGGAATCGCAGACGCCCAAGGACATCATCTTTTACGGCTATCTCTATCAGGAAAAGAAATGCTTCGGGCTCGACTACAACGACCTGATCAAGTTCTCCCTGTATATCTTCCGCAAGGACGAAGCGGTCCGGCTCAAGTGGCAGCAACGCCTCGAGTACATCATGATCGATGAATTCCAGGACATCGACGACCTGCAGTACGAGCTGATGGAAGTCCTGCGCGGGTATCACAACAATTTGTTCATCGTCGGCGACCCGGATCAGACGATCTACTCGTGGCGCGGCGCGAACGGCAAGTTCCTGCTGGATTTTGAACTGCACCATCCCGGCACGAAGACCATCATGATGATGCAGAACTACCGCTCCACGCCGCAGATCCTGGCGGCGGCGAACTCGCTGATCGCGAAGAACAAAACGCGCATCGAGAAGGAACTCATTCCGACGCTTCCCGCCGGACCGAAGGTCGTCTGCCACCACGCGGTGAACACCGAAGCGGAGGCAGACTGGATCGCAGAGAAGATCCGGTCGCTGGAGAAAGAAGGTGTGCGGCGGGCGGACATCACGGTCCTGTACCGGGCGCACTATGTGACGCGCGCCATCGAAGAGTCTCTCCTCCGTGAGAAGATTCCGTATTCGATCTATAGCGGCGTACAGTTCTTCGACCGCGCCGAGATCAAGGATGCCCTGAGTTACCTCCGGATGATCGCCTACCGGGACGATCTTTCTTTCCTGCGCATCGCCAACCGCCCGAAACGCAACCTGGGCAAGCGCCGCATGGCCTTCCTGCAGGAGCAGGCGGAGAAGACGGGCGTTTCTCTCTATGAGACGCTGCGGGCGCACCTGGACGACCCTCTCTTCAAAGGAACGAAGGCAGCTGCCTTCATCGATCTGATCGACAGCTACGCCATGCATGCGGCGGGCGGGCAGATCTCGGATCTTCTGTCGGCGGTCCTCAACGACAGCGGCTACGAAGAGATGCTCCGCACGGAAGGCAGCCAGGAGCGGCTCGACAATCTGGCGGAGCTCAAGCAGTCCATCTATGAGTATGAAGCTTCCTGCGGCGAAGAGACCGACCTCACACATTACCTGTCGCACGTGGCGCTGTTCTCCAATGCCGATACGGCGGAGCAGAAGGACAAAGTCAAACTGATGACCGTCCATGCGGCCAAGGGTCTCGAGTTCCCGCACGTGATCCTGTGCGGGATGAACGAGGGCATCTTCCCGTCCCGCAAGATCAAGACGATCGGGGAGATGGAGGAAGAACGCCGGCTCGCGTTCGTCGCGATGACACGTGCGGAGCAGGCGCTGTATCTGACGATGGCGGACGGCCGCAATATCGACGGCTCGCCCCGCTATCCGTCGCGGTTCGTGCTGGACATCGACCAGAAGCTGATCGATTATACGGCGTCGCCGGATGAAGGGCTCATCAAAGAGACAAAAGAATTCATCAAGGTCAAAGACCGCCTTCTGGACGGCGCTTTCACAGCGGAGCTGCTCGTACCCGGCGACCGGGTCATGCATTTTATCTTCGGGCCGGGACAGATCCTCGATATCGATGCGTCGAAAAAGGCGTATCTCATCCAGTTCGACGATATGGACACGCCGCGGCAGGTCAGCTGCCGCGCAAAACTGGAAAAGATCTGATATGCTACGGAGCGTTGCCTCGTTGCTGCGCCTGGTTGCTTGAATGGTGCGGCATGGATGGGTATCATGAGGGCAGAAACAAGGAACTGATACCCGGCAATGCCGGCAGCAGAAGGAGGAGACGGACATGACACTGGGTGAAAAAATCAGAGAAGCAAGGCTTGCAGCGGGACTGACCCAGGAGGAACTGGCAGCCAAACTGGCGGTGTCGCGCCAGGCAGTGACTAAATGGGAAACGGATAAAGGCATGCCGGATGTGGGCAATCTGAAAGCCATGGCCGGTTTGCTGGACGTCAGCATCGACTATCTGCTGGACGACGGAGAGAAGATCAGCTTCCAAACGACAAGAGAACCGATCGATCTGGACGCGTACGAAAAGAAGAGCCCCTGCCGTGACAAAAGAGATGCTGCGTGTCTGGCGCACAACGGGGAGGCGGATGCCATCTACCCATTGATCCGGCGGAAGAAGATGTCGAAGCTGGAATGGGCGGCGGACTTTCTGGTCCAGCCGGGCATTGTCGATATCGTCCATTACGCAGATGACGGATCGGCCGGGTATTATCTGGTCGAAAAGGGCGGCCGGCAGTATATGGTACGCGTTTCCAAAGACTACATCGAGACAGCTGAACTGGCGGACCGGGTCGACCCGAAGAAGTTCGTCCTTGGGGAATACAAATTCAAAGAAGCAGGATACCGCCTGAAATAACGGCGGTTTTTCTTTTGTGGTATGATGAGGACATAGAACGCGGAGGCGAAATATGTTTTATCATGCGAAGAACGGTCTGCTCCGGATAGGAGAGACAGAGACGTATTACGTGCGGTTCGGAACCGGCAGGAAAAACCTGATCATTCTGCCAGGCGTCGGAGACGGTTTCAAGACGGCAAAAGGCGTCGCAGTGCCGTTCGCTTTTATGTACCGGCGGTTTGCGAAGGCGTATACCGTGTATGTGTTCAGCCGGCGCAACGATCTGCCGGAAGGATTCACAACGGCGGATATGGCGGACGACCTTGCAGAGGCGATGGACGCGCTTGGAATCGCTAAGGCGGATTTCATCGGGGTATCGCAGGGCGGCATGATCACTGAGCAGATGGCGATCCGCTATCCGGAGAAAACCGGGAAGATCGTGCTGGCGGTCACGACGGCGCGGCCGACGCAGATTCTGACAGAAGCGATCGACCGATGGCTCAAGATGGCCGCACAGCGCGATTACAAGAGCATCATGCTCGACACCGCGGAGCGCTCCTACACTGGGAAATATAAAGATAAACAACTCCGGATGTACCGGCTGCTCAGCGGTCTGACAAAACCCGGGGACTTCACGCGGTTCAACATATTGGCAAAGTCCTGCCTGGCACACGATGTCTACGATCAGCTCGGGCAGATCAAAAGCCCGGCGCTGGTCATCGGCGGCACGCAGGATCAGGTCGCAGGGCCGGAAGGGTCGCACGAAACGGCAGCGCAGATTCCCGGCAGCGAACTGTATATGTATGAAGGCCTGAGCCACGGTCTGTATGAACAGGCGCCGGACTTTTACGACCGCGTGGAGCGGTTCCTGGCGGAGAACTGACCGGTATAAGGCAGACCTGACAGCAACAAAAAACCGCGCCTTACCGGCGCGGCTTTTGATTCTGTACTTTCTACAGTTCTTCTTCGATGTTTTCGGGATGGAGATCTTCAGACGAAACCGCACCGAACGGTTCCGCGTCGCCTGCCGCTTCTTCGAACTGTTCGAGGTCGCCTTTTTCATCCATGATCTCGAAGTCTTCGAGATCGTCCTGTTCCGCTGCGGCGCGCAGCTCACGGACACGCTTTTCGTACTCTTCGAATTCGGAGAAGTCATCGTCCTCGCCTTCAAAGTCGATCCCGGCGGGTTCGGGTTCTTCATCCTCTTCTTCGTACTCTTCGCCGTCTTCGTCCTCGTCGTCGATGTATTCCTCCTCTTCTTCGCGCTCTTCGAGCAGCCGGATGCGCTCCGCTTCGACGAATTCTTTATATTCTTCGGATTTGAGCGCCAGAGAGAGTTTGTAGAGGATGTAGATGAGCAGGATCATCACACCGACCGTGATGAGCGCCTCGAACCGGTCTTCCATGTCGGGGAAGAATGTCCGGAAGAAGATGCCGCAGGCGCCGATG
This sequence comes from Clostridiales bacterium, assembly GCA_040307715.1. Classification (GTDB taxonomy): domain Bacteria; phylum Bacillota; class Clostridia; order Peptostreptococcales; family Anaerovoracaceae; genus RUG13615. Next base: position 9,666 of record JAWRJC010000110.1, read on the forward strand.
CTGACCATCGCGCAGCCCAGCATGCCGAGGATGACGATAACACGGACTCCTGTCCCCCGGAGTTTATTGATGAGGACTTCCGCTTTTGTGTAGCGGATGATGCCGATCATGACCCCGATCAGGATGGCGCCGACGATTATCAGAATAACACGTGACATAGATATCTGTTCCTTTCCGCCGGCCAAGGCAGCGCTTTCCGCACGCCGCAGCCCGGCAACATCTCATTTTATATGAACACAAAAGGGGTGTCAACTGCGGGCGGAACCGACAAACGTTGCGATTCCAAGTGCCGGGAGGCTTTGCAGTCGGTGGCGGACCTGGCCGGCACGGAAGAAAAACATAGAAAATGTCAATAAATTCCACGCATAGTATGTGGTTCTGTGCTATAATATACACGTCAAACAATGTGCAGATCAGAAAAGGGGCCGGTCAGACAATGAGAGAGAATCAAGACAAGAAAATGGAAAAATGGTCCGCGGAGATCGATGTGCTGACAGTGCTCAAAGAGTCACTGGAGGAATTCGCGGAACTGAAAGATGCCAAAGGGGAAAAAGAGAAGATAGACATCCTGAATGCGAAGATCGCCAACCTGATCGAGGACAACTCCTGGATCCGCATGGAATGGAGCGTTGTCAAGCGCGGCAAGCAGTCCAGGCAGGAAGGCATTGACAAACTGGCGCAGAAGATCAAAGACCGGCAGAAGAAGATCGCCGCGCAGGTGAAGAAGGCGGAAGAAGCCGACCCGGTTCCGGCGGACATCGACGCGGAGAAACTGCAGGCGGAGTGCGCGGAAGGCGCCCATTACTTCCACTGGGCATACGGTGAGGTCGAAGTGCTCGCGATCGAAGGGGATTATGTATATGTTAAGCTCCTCGACCGCAAGGGAGTCCGGGACGGCTGGATGGAAAAGAACAACGCAGTGGTGAGCACCGGAGACGGTCTCGAAGAAGTCAAGGAATTCCCGCGCACAGCGATCGGCATCTGGCTGTTCCCGGATGCGAAAGATGTGCCGTCAGTAGAGGGGATCGAAAGCCACAAAGTGTTCAAAAAATAAGCAGTCTTATGCAGCGCCCCGCAGGATCCGACCATCCCGCAGGGCGTTTTTGCATCTTCGGCCGGGAGTGACCGGCATCGATCGGAAGGAAAGAAAACTATGAAAGATATCTTTATCGCAGATCTTACCGTCGGACAGGAGTTCATGGGCTTCTTCATGATCCGTCAGCTGGCCGTCAAGAAGGCGTCCAACGGGCGCAACTATCTGGATCTGACGCTGGCGGACAAGACCGGGGAGATCTCTGCGAAAAAGTGGGATCTCGCGGACGAAGCGCTTGAGCGGGAGCGCCAGTACGGCCCCGGCAATGTCATCAAAGTAGCGGCGCAGGTCACGGAGTTCAAGGGCATGAAGCAGCTCCGCGTGAGCCGCATCCGCATGACGAACAAGGAAGACAACATCGAGATCACCGACTACATCAAGGCGGCGCCGGAGTCCGGCGAGGCGATGTATGACTTTATCTACAGTGCCGCCATGGACATGGCGGATCTCGATCTGGCAAAACTCTGCACGAGCCAGCTGGAGAAGTACAAGGAAAAGCTGCTGTACTATCCGGCGGCCTCCAAGAATCACCACGCTGAGATGTGCGGCCTGCTGTGGCACATGAAGCGCATGCTGCTGTCCGGACAGGCACTGTGCAAAGTCTACACCAATCTGGATCCGGATCTCGTCGCGGCCGGCGTCATCCTGCACGACCTGCAGAAGACGACTGAGATCCTGTCCGATGAGCTGGGTGTCAGCGAAGGCTACTCCTTCGAGGGAAAGATGCTGGGGCATCTGGTCCTCGGCGTGCGCGAGCTCGACAAGGACATGACCGCGCTGCAGTTCGACGCGGAAAAGAAGATCATGATCGAGCATATGATCCTGTCGCATCATTATGAGCCTGAATTCGGCAGCCCGGTGCGGCCGCTGTTCCCGGAAGCGGAGATGCTCCACTATCTGGATGTGATCGACGCCAAGATGTACGACATGGAAGACGCGCTGCTCGGTGTCGCGCCCGGGGAGTTCAGCGAACGGGTGTGGACACTCAATAACCGCAATATCTACAAGAGAAAGAACGGATGACAGCAAAGACCGAGGTCCGGGGGCAGGTCACGGCTGTTCGGTACCGCAAGGGGACCTTCACGATCGCCGTCGTCGACGCGGCTGAGGAAACGGTCTCCGTGCTCGGCGACATGCTGGACTGCATGATCGGCCGTGAATACGTTTTCCGGGGAGAATACAGTTACAACGCAAAATTCGGCAAACAGTTCCGCTTTACGGAATACGAAGAATCCGCACCGGAGGATACGGACGGGATCATCGCGTTCCTCTCTTCGGGTATGATCAAAGGCATCGGGCCGAAGAAAGCGGCGGCGATCGCCGCGAAGTTCGGCATGGACACTTTTGAGATCCTGCAGGAATCGCCGGCGCGGCTGGCGGAAGTCAGCGGCATCAGCCTCGAGAAGGCGCTCGACATCGGCAGGGTCTACAAAGAGCATCAGGAATTCGCCGATGTGACCGTCGAACTGCAGAAGATGGGGATCGGGGTCAGCTACGCGGTGCGTCTGTACGAAATGTACGGAGCAGCCGCGCCGGATGCCGTCCGGGAGGATCCGTTTCAACTGGTCGACGATATCGAAGGGATCGGATTCAAACGGGCGGACGAGATCGCGAAAAAAGTAGGTCTGCCGCCGGATGACGATGGGCGGGTCCGCTGCGGGATCAACGTCCTGCTTTCCTATGCCGTCGGGGAGGGGCATACGTTCCTGCCGCGGGAAGAACTCGTGGAGCGTGCAGCGGGGATGCTGGACGTGCCGCGGGAGACCGTCGACGAGCGGCTTGTCGCGATGGTCTTCGAGGGAGATCTGAAAGTGGATGCGCTGCACGGCTGGGAAGTTGTCTACCCGCCGGTTTTCCACACTGCCGAACGGTATGTGGCGAACAAACTCAGCCTGCTGGCGGAGGAGCAGATGCAGCCCCTCGGCGCGGATGCGGATTCGCTGATCGACATGGCTCAGCGGGAGCTTGGCATCACCTTCAGCGCGGAGCAGCGCCGGGCGATCCTGGGCTGTCTCGACAACGGGGTGCTGGTCATCACCGGCGGCCCGGGTACAGGCAAGACTACGATCATCAACGGCATTCTCCGCATTTTCCGGGACAACGGCGTGAAGACCGCGCTGGCTGCGCCCACCGGCCGGGCGGCCAAGCGCATCACCGAGACGACCGGTCATGAAGCGTCAACGCTCCACCGGCTCCTCGGGTATGCTTACGACGAAGGCAATCGGGATATGGTGTTCGGCAGGAACGAGAACGAACCGCTGGACTACGATGCGGTGATCGTCGACGAGGCGTCCATGATCGACCTGCTTCTGATGCAGGGGCTGCTCAAAGCGCTCCGGCCCGGCACCCGGCTCGTGCTGGTCGGCGACGCGGATCAGCTGCCGTCGGTCGGCGCAGGCAATGTCCTGGCGGACATCCTGCGCAGTGAGTACATCCACGCGGTCCGGCTGAAGGAGATCTTCCGGCAGGCACAGGAAAGCCTGATCGTCGTGAACGCCCACCGGATCGACAGGGGGGAGTATCCCGCCTGCAACGAAAAGGACGGCGATTTCTTCATGATGGAGCGGGCTTCCGAGGAGGAGATCCGGCAGACGATCGTCGATCTCGTGCGGGACAGGCTGCCCGCGCATTACGATCTGCACGATCCGCTGCAGGACATCCAGGTCATCACCCCGGCCAAAAAACGCGGGCTCGGCACGGTGCGCCTCAATGAATTGCTGCAGCAGGTCCTCAATCCGCCGGCGCCCGGTCTTAACGAGATCGAAGCTGCGGGCAGGACGTTCCGCGAGGGGGACAAGGTCATGCAGAACCGCAACGACTATCTGCTGGCGTGGCGGTCGGCAGACGACTTCTCCGAAGGGGAGGGTGTCTTCAACGGCGACGTCGGCTATATCTCGCATATCGATGAAGAGGAAGAGACCGTGACAGCTGTCTTCGATGACCGGTACGTCACGTACACATCCGATATCCTGGACGAACTGGAGCCGGCGTTCGCGGTGACAGTCCACAAGGCGCAGGGGAGCGAGTTCCCCGTCGTTGTGATCCCGATGAGCTGGTTCCCGCCGGTCCTGGCGACGCGCAACCTGATCTACACGGCGATCACCCGCGCGAAATCGCTGGTCGTCATTGTCGGCATGCAGCGTTACCTCAACGCGATGGTGGACAACAACGAAGCCGCACACCGGTATTCCGGGCTGGCGGAACGGCTTGCGGCGATGATCCCGCCGGCGGAGGAGGATATCGATGCGCAGATGGATTGACGGACTGCAGGACCTGGTGTTCCCGCCGCAGCTGTACTGTCTGTCCTGCGGTGCGGTGATCGACGGCACGCGGACTTACGGACTCTGTGACGACTGCATCACGAAGTTCGGCTGGGCAGCAGGCAGGACCTGCGGCAAGTGCGGCAAACCGCTGCCTGAGACATCGGCGCACGGGATCTGCTATGACTGCCGGACGACAGACCACGCTTTTGATAAAGGATATACCTGTGCTTCGTACGGATTGTATGAGCGGATGCTTATCTCCGAGTTCAAGGAGCGGGGCAAGGACTACATTGGCCGCACGATCGCGCAGATCATGGCGGACCGGATCGCCGGACTGCAGCTAAGCCCTGATCTCATCACCGCGGTGCCCGCGGGGAAGTGGAAGACCGCCCGGCGCGGCTACGACCAGACCGCAGTTGCAGCGGAGGTGCTGGCAAAAAAGACAGGCACGAGATATCTGGACCTGCTTGAGAGAACGCGTTATACAAAAACGATGCGCACGCTCGGAGCGGGAGAGCGGCATCTCAACGTGCAGGGGGCTTTCAGCGTTCTTAAAGGAAAAGAGCGTATCATACCGGGGAAGACGATCCTGCTGGTGGACGATGTCTACACCACAGGCAGCACGGTCGACGCCTGTGCCGCGGTGCTGAAAGCGGCCGGCGCTGCGCGTGTCGATGTACTGACGTTCGCTGCCGGGGCGGATGTACACCCGGTGTTGGAGGAAGAAGAGGAAAGGCCGGGAACCAGTCTTCCGGAAGTACAGAATAATGTACGAGAATTTACACAGAATGCCACATGAAGAGGCGATTCCGTGTTAGAATATTATCAAAGAAGAGCATATAGCAGTCGTTTGGGTCTGTGGTTGCAAGGCCATGCCAGCTGCGGGCGAAAGGTCCCACGTAAGCCGCGAGCAAGAGGCCGCGGTGATCATGGCGCAGTTTAGAAGTAAGTCCTCCGGGAAACCCGGGTCAAGGCAAGTGTGGGGGCAAAGACCAGGTCAGCCAGACGGCTGTTGTATAGACAGTTAATGCTTATTAGTTGCTATTGCACCAATGAAGGGCAATAAGGAGGTCGCATTATGAGAGTGAACATCACAGGTAAGAACTGCAGAGTCAGTGACCATCTGAAAGATACGATCGAAAAGAAAGTACAGAAACTTGGAAAATATTTTTCTGACGATATCGATGCCGACGTCATGCTGACGGAGGAGAAAAAATATAAAAAGACAGAAGTCACCATCAAAGCGCGCGGGATGATCTTCCGTGCAGAAGACAGAGCCGAAGAGTTCTACGACGGCATCGACAATGTCGTTGCGAAGCTGTCCAGCCAGATGTCCCGTTTCAAGGGAAAGCTCCAGAAAAAGCACAAGGACAACAAGATGATCGATCTGGGCCAGGTGCCGGAGCCGGAGGAAACCGAAGAGATCGCAGTCACCAGGAACAAGAAATTCGAGCTTACACCGATGACGGTCGACGAGGCGGTCCTGCAGATGGAAATGCTGGAGCACAACTTCTACGTGTTCCTCAATGTGGAAACCGACAGCGTTAACGTTGTTTATAAGAGAAACGAGAAGGACTACGGTCTTCTCGAAACCACCTACTGATAAGCGGGAGGGTCCATGCATCAGTTAACGGAGAACCTTCTCGCCGGTATAGCGATCACAGACATACTGGATATCCTGATCGTTGCCTATATCTTCTATAAGGTGCTGGGCTTCATCAGAGACAGCAGGGCGGAGCAGCTGCTCAAGGGCGTGCTGGTCCTTCTTGCTGTTGCCTTTTTGTCGGATATCCTGCAGCTGCATGTCCTGAACTTCATCATGAAGGGCACGCTGGCGGTCGGTGTACTGGCGCTGATCATCCTGTTCCAGCCCGAATTGAGACGGGCGCTGGAGCGGATGGGACGCGGCTCTTTGTTCAAGATCAAAGTGGACCCGCTGGATAAAGAAAAAGCAAAAGATGTGGTCGCCGAGTTCATCGTTGCCGCCGAAGAGATGGCGGCGGACCGGACCGGCGCCCTCATCGTGTTCGAACGCGACACCAATCTGTCGGACATCGTCGAGACCGGCACGGTCATCGATGCGGATGTTTCCGCGCAGATGATCGAGAACATCTTCTACAAAGGATCGCCGCTGCATGACGGCGCGATGATCGTCCGCGGGACAAAACTTTACGCAGCCGGCTGCGTGCTGCCGCTGACGGACAGCATGGAGATCCCCAAGAGCCTGGGCACCCGCCACCGCGCCGGGATCGGCATCAGTGAAAAGTCGGATTGTCTGGTCCTTGTTGTCTCCGAAGAGACCGGGATCATCACGCTGGTCGAAGACGGGGTGATCGAACGGTATCTGGACGGCAAGACGCTGGAGAAACGGCTGCTCGCGCTGTACCTGCAGGACACCCAGAGCGAAGGCAGCCTCGTCAAGGCGCTGTTCAAACGGAACGGGAGGGATGACTGATGTTGAGGAACAACAAAGTCAACGCGGTCATCGCTTTCATCGCTTCGCTGCTGCTGTGGATCTATGTCGTCGGACAGGTGGATCCGGCAACGACCGGGCGTCTTGTTGACGTGCCTGTCGTATTTGCCGGCGAAGAATCGCTGACTGAGAACGGTCTTGCGCTTGTAGACACGGGTGAAGTGACGGTCGACCTGACGATCAAGGGGGACCGCTCCGATGTCCGGAAACTGCTGGCGAGCAGTGACAAGGTCAGCGTTGTGGCGGATGTTTCGGGGCTGACGAAGGGAACGCATGAGGTGCCTTTGGATATCAGGATCCCGAATACTGTTGAACTTCAGAAAGCAAGTATCGATGATGTCACGGTGGTGATCGATGATCTGGTCACGAAAGACATCGATGTGCAGGTCGATTTTGAAGGGGCGTTTGAAGTCTCTCAAAGCGCCGGCAATGTAACTGTTACACCTGAGACGATCGCTGTCACCGGCGCGGCATCGACAGTCAAGTCGATCGATCATCTGGCTGTTACCGTCAACGTCGCGGAACTTACCGAGAAGACGACTCGTCTGACTAAGAATGCGGTCCCGGTGGACGCAAACGGCGGGCAGGTCAGCCACGTCAAACTGGCGTCCTCCGAGGTGCAGGTCACGGCGGCTATCGTCGGTTCAAAGACGGTTCCGTTCACTGCCGAAACAACAGGCACGCCGGCGGATGGATATGAACAGGGGCAGATCAGCGCCCCGTCCACAGTGACGGTCAGCGGACCGCCGTCCGTCCTTGAGGATCTGAAAGAGGTCGCAGCGGAGCCGGTCGATATCACGGGAATGACGCAGAGCAGCACCGTTCCGCTTACCCCGGTCCTCCCGGAAGGGGTGACTGTAACGGAGCCGCAGCCTCTGGAAGCGACCATCGAGATCAAGGGAGCGTCGACGGTGACGAAGAACTGGACGTACGCCTCTTCTGAGATCGAGGTGCGGGATGTGCCGGATGGCCTGGCCGCCGAGATCGTGACAGCATCTGTAGAGGTCACGGTCAGCGGAGAAAAGGATGTCCTGGATAATCTGAAGAAATCAGATCTGACGCTGCACGTGTCGGCAAAGGATCTGGAAGAAGGGGAACACGAAGTGGAAGTCGTCCAGAGCAGCAGCCTGGATGCGGATAAAGTGGTGATCGCGCCGCAGAAGATCAAGATCATTCTGCAGGCAGTCACGACGGAGGAGTAAGAAAGATGAGCAGACTGTTTGGCACAGACGGTGTCAGAGGCGTCGCGAACAGCGAGCTGACACCGGAGTTGGCATTTGAGCTGGGCAAAGCCGGCGCACATGTTCTGAGCAAGAGCAAGGGACGCCCCACGATCCTGATCGGGACGGATACGCGTATCTCCGCAGATATGCTGGAGTCCGCGCTGTCTGCCGGGATCCTGGCAGTCGGTGCGGATGTCATCACGGTCGGCGTTATGCCGACGCCGGCAGTGGCGTATCTCGTGCGGCATTACCGGGCGGATGCGGGCGTTGTCATCTCCGCTTCCCACAATCCTTTTGAGTACAACGGCATCAAGTTCTTCAACGGGGAAGGATTCAAACTGGATGATGCGGTCGAAGACGAGATCGAGGACATCATCATCCGCAACATCGAAGTCAATAAGTACATTACGGGCGATCAGCTCGGCCGGCACATTATTGCCGACGAGGATGCCGCCCAGAAATACATCGATTTTCTGGTGTCTTCGACACCGATGGATCTGCGCGGCGTCAAACTCGTACTGGACTGCGCGAACGGCGCTTCCTACAACATCGCCGGCAAGGTCTACGAAGCGCTCGGCGCGGACGTCGTGGTGATCGGCGATTCTCCAAACGGTCTCAATATCAACGATAATTGCGGGTCCACGCACCCGGAACGTCTCTGCGAGGCGGTCATCCGGGAAGGTGCGTTCATGGGCATGGCCTATGACGGCGACGCGGACAGGCTCATTGCGGTGGATGAACAGGGCCGGATCATCGACGGCGACAAGGTGATCTGCATCTGCGCTGCCATGCTTAAGGAGGAGGGCCGTCTGAAAGACGATCTGGTCACAGCGACCGTCATGAGCAACATCGGTTTTCATAAGTACATGGAAAGCATCGGATGCAAGGTCGAAGTCACCGGCGTAGGTGACCGGTATGTGCTCGAGAGCATGCTCAAGACCGGCGGGATCATCGGCGGTGAGCAGTCCGGGCATATCATCTTCCTGGACAAAACGACGACCGGCGACGGCATCCTGTCATCTCTGCAGCTGCTGAAGGCAGTCCTGCAGTCCGGGAAGAAGGCATCGGAACTGTCGGATGCCATCACGATCTATCCGCAGGTCCTGAAGAACGCGAAAGTAAAGAACGAAAACAAGAATAAATATCAGACGGATACAGAGATCCAGGCAGCGATCCGGGAAGTGGAAACGCAGATGGAAGGCTCCGGCCGCGTTCTGATCCGCCCGTCCGGCACAGAACCGCTCGTGCGGGTCATGATCGAAGGGGAGGAACTGGAACAGATCACCGATCTGGCGGAGGATCTCGCGAAACTGCTGACCAGAAAATTCGGCTGACGGAGGATACGGAATATGTGCGGTATTGTAGGCTATATCGGTAAAGATAACGCAAAAGAAGTGATCATCGACGGACTCAAGCGCCTGGAGTACAGGGGCTATGATTCGGCCGGCATCGCGCTTTGCAAAGACGGAGAGATCGAAGTGCGCAAGGCGGTCGGCGAGATCAAAAATCTGGAGAGCATCGTTGCGGATCCGGCTTTCGACGGTCCGGTCGGCATCGGGCATACGCGCTGGGCGACGCACGGTGTACCCTCCGAGATCAATGCGCATCCGCACACCAATGAGGACAACACCATCGCGGTCGTGCACAACGGAATCATCGAGAACTACGTCGAGATCAAAGAGGAGCTGATCCGTGAATACGGGGTGGAATTCCGCTCGGACACGGATACCGAAGTCATCGCGCACCTGATCGGCATCTACTACGACGGTGATCTGCACGAAGCGGTCAACAGAGCGGTCGAGCAGATGCGCGGCGCATATGCGATCGGCGTCATCTGCGCCAATGAGCCCGACAAGATCGTCGCGGTCAGAAAAGACGCACCGCTCATCGCCGGCATCGGCGAAGGGTGCAACTACATCGCGTCGGACATCCCTGCGATCATGGAACGTTCGCGGCAGGTCTACTTCATCGAGAACGACGAAACGATCGTCGTCACGGCGGACAGCATCGAGATCTTCGATGAGAACAACGAGCCGGTCGAGCACGAAGCATTCACCGTCACGTGGGACGTGGATTCGGCGAAGCGCGGCGGGTACGATCACTTTATGCTCAAGGAGATCAACGAGCAGCCCAAAGGCGTCGAAGAAACGCTCCTGCGCCGGCTGGACGAAGACGGCAACATCAAACTGGACGGCATCGAGCTCACTAAGGAAGACCTGGACAACATTAATAAGGTCTGCATCGTCGCCTGCGGCACAGCGTACCATGCCGGTCTGATCGGCAAGTTCGCGATCGAAAAGATGGCAAAACTGCCGGTCGAAGTCGATATCGCCAGCGAGTTCCGTTACAGAGACCCGTTCGTGGATGACAAAACGCTGTTCATCGCGATCAGCCAGTCCGGCGAAACACTGGATACGCTGCATGCGCTGCGCGAAGCGAAGAGCAAAGGCGCCCGAGTGCTGTCGGTCGTCAACGTGGTCGGCAGTTCCATCGCCCGTGAATCCGACGATGTCATCTATACCTGGGCGGGTCCCGAGATCTCGGTGGCCAGCACGAAAGCGTACACGACCCAGCTGACGATCATGTACATGCTGGGACTGTATATGGGCAAACTGCGCGGGGTGATCGACGAGACGTATTACCGGCAGATGATCGGGGAACTGAAAGCGATTCCGGAAAAACTCACCCGCTATCTCAAGGGGCAGAAGGCGGTCAAGCGG
>JAWRJC010000111.1:0-24859 GCA_040307715.1 Clostridiales bacterium
CAGGTTTGACCCGGCCCGCCCAGACCGGTTTGACGGCACCCCCCTGGAAATGATGGACGCCGCCGGTGCAGATGTACTGATCGAGATGAGCACCTTGTCCATCAAGGACGGTCTGCCGGCAGCCGACCATATCCGGCATGCACTCAGTCACGGGATGCACGTCATCACCGCAAATAAAGGCCCTGAAGCCTGGTATTTCTATGAACTCAAAGAGCAGGCCGAAAACGCCGGCCTGCAGTTCCTGTATGAGACCATCGTGCTCGACGGCACGCCCACCTTCAACCTGATGACGGAGACGCTGCACGGCAACACTATCTCCGGCATCACCGGCATCCTCAACGGCACATCCAACTATGTCCTCAAACTGCTCGAGGAAGGCAGGACATATGACGAAGCGATCAAAGCCGCACAGGATATCGGGCTGGCCGAGGCAGATCCGTCCATGGACATCGACGGCTGGGACGGCGCCGCGAAGATCTGCGCCATGGCGAACATCCTGATGGATGCGCACATCACACCGGATGACGTCGAAGTGGAAAGTGTCCGCAGCGTCACCGCGGAGCAGCTCGCGGATGCCAAAGCCCGCGGGATGTGCATCAAGTATATCTGCAGGGCAGCGCTCACAGAAGACGGTGTGAAAGTATCCGTCAGACCCGAGGAACTGCCGCGCGAACACGCCTACAACTCCGTCAACGGCACATCGGCAGTGTTCACCCTGTACACCGACCTCGCCGGGGAACTGACGATCATCCAGACTGATCCCGGTCTCCTGCAGACCGCCTACGGCCTGTACAGCGATCTGATCACACTGCTCAAGAGACTGTAAGCGGCGCGTCTGTCTTTAGGACTGTTTTCTCCTGCGCACCGCCGCAAGCCCGGTTCCGCTCAGCGCGATCAGGACCGCACCAAGAACATAGAGCACCGTTGCACCTGCCCCGCCGGTATTGGGGAGCGCCTGTCCCGGTGTGTTCTGTATGGTAATGCGGGGCAGACCGCCAGCCTGATCGACACCGGCATACGCATTTGCATTATCCCCTGTGCCGTTCTCGTCCGTCAGTGTCACAGTGCCGTCCTGTGCGATATTGAAGTACGTGTATTTCGTGAGGATCACGTACCCGTCAGGCGTCTTCGTTTCCTCGAGCCGGTACCGGCCGGCAGACAGATGCTCCAGCGTTCCGCTTGCCGTTTCCGTCAGATCGATCTCGCCGTACCCGCTCACTTCTTCCCAGCTTGTCCCGTACTTGCAGAGCCGGAATGTTGCGCCAGTCAGATCATTCCCCGCTTCGTCCGTCTTGGTGAGGCGCAGAGAAGCATCGATATAATTCCTGATGGTGAGCACATTCTCAATGGTCGCGTCAGCCGCTCCTTCCGGTGTTCTGCTGAGCGTCACCCAGTCTGCGCCTGCCATTGACGGCAGCAGACTGACCGCTCCGGTCGCAGTCACCGTAAACTCGATATATCCCGGCAGCGCCTGATATCCATCCGGCGTCTGCTTTTCGCGCAGCTGATAGACGCCGGCAGGAAGTGTGTTGTCGATCATCGGAAGGACACCGTTCTCATCTGTGACCAGATCTTCATATCCTGGCATCGGATTCAGATCGAAGTTTGTTACACCGTCAACCGTCACCTGCTTATGAAGCGCAAAATGGACGCCCTGCAGTTTCTTATTCGTATCGCCGTCGATCTTGACTGCTTCCAGCGTCCAGGGACGGTTGCGGAAGGTCAGGGTCGCCATCGCGGAGCCTTCCGCCTGTGTCAGCGTGTAGTATTGACTGTCCAGTCCGGTGACCGTGATCTGTCCATTGCCCTGCGCGATCCCGATCGGATTCCCGGGGCAGTAATACCCCTGCGGCGTCCGCGTTTCAGTCAGGATGTAGTCTTTCTCATCGCTCAGGAACGCGACTGTGATCAGACCCTGCTCATCGGATGTGAATGTACCGATGCGGTCACCGCTGCTGTCTGTCAGGGTGAATTCCGCGCCGGCGAGCGCATTGCCTTCCCAGTCCTGTTTCTTAAGGATAATGCCGGGGCGGTCGTTCGTGACAGTGTCCACGCGGACATTGGATCCGTCTTCCGCCTGCCCGGTTTCATAGGACACCGTGTAGGTCAGACCCGACGCTTCGGTTTCCCCCTTCTGCGTACCGTTCAAAGTGACCGTTTCACCGCCGGGAACCGGATGGACCGCCGTATAATTCGTCACACGTCCTTCATCGTCGACCGCCGGTGCCTGACCACCCTCTGCAGTAACCGTGACCTCCCGGATAACATAGTCGTTCAGCGCAGTTCCCGCAACAGGCAGATGATCAAAGTACCAGTACAGCGTCTGCGGATCTGCCGTGTAATCCAGCCTGTATACGGTGTCCTCTACCAGCGTCAGTTCCCCCGCCTCTTCAGTAAAGACGGCGAAGTAGACCGGATCGCGGCCGGACATATAGTCCGCATCCGTCCAGACCTTGTTCATGCGGAGTCCCCAGCCTTTCAGATTGCAGACGGTCACAGCCGGGTCCTGCTCTGTATTGACAGTATCGGCAACACCGGTCTCCGCATCGGCCGGCAACACGTCCCCATTGTAGATGTATTTCTGGAAAGAGTATCCATCCGGGATCTCTCCCGGGCGTTCCTGCACCGAGAAACGCGTTCCGGCTAATACATTCCGGATCTCCACTGTATGGTCAGCCGGGATCTTGGAAATGGTGCCGTAGATCGAAGTCGTAAAACTGGCAGCTTCCTTCTGTTCGTCTGTCAGCGCCTGATAATCCGTGATGCCGCCGCCGATCTTGACGAATTTCTGCTGCGCGGCATCCCACTGACAGTAATTGCCGTCCGCGTCTTTCACATGGTAGGTGTACATGTTGGCATCAGTCAGTTCACCGTATTCCGTCGCCATACGCAGGCGGAAGATGAATGCTGTATCATTGTCGGGATAGTGGATCCTCGTCGTCCCGTCTTCCTCAAATAACTGCTTCGAAATGGTAAGCGTACGAAGCGCATCCGGAACCACCGCATTGACGTAATTCACTTTGGCACGTCCGTCCGTCGTTGCATAATCGATTGCGTAGTCTTTCCGGTTTTCCTGATATCCGGCCTCCGCCGTTCCGTCCACCGTCGTCCCGTTGACCGTGACATCGCCGAATACATCAGTGTTGACCCCGCATTCCACGATCCTGTAGGAGGTCATGCTCTCCGGGAAACTGATATCCGCCGTCTCCCCCGGTTTGAGGAAGAAAACATCTTTGTATTCGGTCCCGCCTATCGTGACTGCATCTTCATACTTCACAGGATTGATGGTGTCTTTATAGAGCACATAGTCTTTTGGCTTCTCTTCACTGCCGGGCGGCAGGTTCGGGAGCCGGTATTCTTCTGCCCCTTCCGCCTCACTCGTTTTGTACCAGATCTGATACGGAAACTCCGCAAGGACGCCCTCCGATTCATCCACACCGGAGAGTTCTTTGCTCAGCTGTACGTTCCCCTTCTTGACCGCAGCCAGGTTGAAGCGCATCTGCAGGTTGGACGCGCCGGCGCCGCGCTCCATGTAGAAGATGTTCATCGTGTGATTGGTATAATCCCGGAACACGGTGCTGCCTTCATCGAAATACTGGCTCAGGTAGTTCGCCACATCAGCGTCGGACGCCCCCGGATGGCGCGTGCGGTAATTGCTTTCAAACGTTGCTCTCAGTGTGGTATGCGTCCCGTTGACATACACATCTCCTGTTCTGAAGTTGACGCTTCCGGGAACCGCGCTGTGGATGCCGCCCAGATCGATGACAAGTTCTCCGTCTACATAGAGCCAGAAATCGTCGTCGCCTGTGAATTCGAAGATAATGTCATGCCCCCAGGCATCCAGTCCGCTCGGCGTCTGTGTAAAAATTGCTTCCAGTTCCATGCCGAAATAGCAGTCCACTTTCTTCCCGCCGTTTTCTATCAGGTACAGATTCTCATTCTTCCTCGGGTCGCTGTCCGGCAATTGATCGACATTGTTGCCGGACCCGGAGAGTCCGTAGAGGTTTTTCCCGTTGACCGAAGCAAAGACGCCCGGCTCCAGATCGTTGTACGGGAAGAACTGGCCATGCTTCAGCGTCGGCCGGCTGCCGACAGAATCATAGGAACCGAGTTCTTTATAAACGGTAAAGTCGCCGCCCGTCTTACCTTTGAGCGAAGCGTAGTTCTGTGTACTGTCAAACACAAAGTAGCCTGTTTCATCGTACGTGCTCTGAATGAACAGATGATTGACTTCCTCCGCTCCCGAGAACAGTTCCCTCAAAGAGCCCCCGCCCTCTTTGGTAGCGGTCGGGTATCCGTCGGTCAGATCCGTGGACAGCAGTCCCTGATGAAGGACCCTTCCGAGGCCGCCCTGATCATTGCCGAGAAAATTGCTCATTTCCGCGCGTGTGTCAAAGTCGATCATCTTCATGGTGATCCCGTACTGGGTATGATCAACGGTCGGAACCGTTGTCAGATCGTCATCGACATTTATGTCCTGCATGACCGCGAAGTAGAAGTCCATTGCCTCGGATTTAGGACAGGAAACGACCTGCCCATCCTCGACCTTGAGTCCGGCATAGGCATAGTACGCATCGTCCCATGCCAGGATCGGGGAAGCATATCTGCCGTCTTTTCTGCCGTTCATATTGATGCCGATGGCGTCGTCCGACAGGATCTGACCACCCGTCACCTGCGGCGCGATATACTTCTCTGAATACTGGTTGAACAGTTCATAGTAGTAATTGGGATCCTCAGTGCCTTCCCAATAATACTCCGTGAAATTCCAAAGCAGTTGATTGAGCTGTCCGCTGACCCACTCGATCGAGTCACCGCTCTCGTAGACAGGCACGAGCGTCCCGTCAGAGCCGATGGCGTAATAATCATATCTCTTTTTCTCATCATTCCAGCTTCTGGTATAGACGATGACCCGCGAACCATTTGTCACCGCAGGGTCAGAGACGCTGACTTTTCTCGCCGAGTACGTCCGGAAATAGTCCTCCGTCAGTTCCGACAGTTTGACGAAATGCAACCACTCATTGCCTGCACTGCCACCGACCGAAAACCCTGTGTCCGCATTGCCGGTGTAAGTCAGGGTATTGCCGCCGGATTTCAGATATACCTCGCCGGCATGGATCCCGGTGCCGGGGACTGCCTGGATCCGGCAGTTGTTGTCCGGCGTAGATACAAGAGTCAGCCCGTCCGCGTCGATTCGCAGATACTTTGTGCTCCCGTCAACGACCGTGCTGAGATAATACTGATCTCCTTCCAGCCAATGGAACGTCCACATGGAGATGTCGCTCTCGTTCGGAACGAACAGGCTGGAGGTGTTGTCCTGCGTGCTCATGACGGTCAGGGCTTTGGCTTTGAGGTGACCGTCCGCCCCCGGTTCTGCCATCAGCGCTTTGCCCGCGGCACCGCCGTTCCAGTTCATCAGTCCGTAAGACTTGCCGTTAAGATCATACGGGTCGCTGACCACTTCATCGCTGTACCAGAAATACATCTTCGCATTGGGGTCTTCGGCATTGTTATACGCAGCAAAACTGGCGCCGTTCGCGCCGCCCTGCATATTCCAGTAATAGCCGTCGTTTCCCTTTGCGCGGAATGTATACGCCTCATCCCCGAACGGTTCGATGGTGAAAACGGTCGCCTGCTCCGCATCCGTCGTCAGATTAAGGCTGTTCGCGCTCTGCACGATATACTTTCTGCTGTCGTCTGACCCGCACGAAACCCTGAACTGATCCGTTGTCCCCGGCACTTTTTCAAAGTAGTACCTGACCGCTCTGTCCGCCGGGGGATAGTTCTGCGCAGGCTTGGTCTTGGTGATCCCGGTCCTGGTATTGTTAATGCGGGTGATCCCGTCGGTGAAGTAGTACCCGGAGGTATGTCCGATATACAGACCTTCGCTGCCTCTTGAGAGCAGTTCCTCGACCGAAGCCACCTTATGCCAGCCGGCCTCGACCGCTTCGGGACCCTCTACGATCGCGTAGGCAGAGAAACCATCCGCTTCAAAACTGACTGCTTCGCCGTCGATGTCGACTTTTTCTATGACATCTCCGGTCTCCGCTCCGTCAGCAAAGTGCACTACCTGCGCAT
The DNA here is from genome assembly GCA_040307715.1 of Clostridiales bacterium. Classification (GTDB taxonomy): domain Bacteria; phylum Bacillota; class Clostridia; order Peptostreptococcales; family Anaerovoracaceae; genus RUG13615. The sequence goes on from JAWRJC010000111.1 coordinate 6,076, forward strand.
CGGTTTCCGCCGCTTTGTCCGCCAGCTCGATCCTGACATCGACCGGTGCCGCGACCTCAACTTTGTTCCCGTTGCTGTCCACGATCCTGATATCGAACAGACGGATATAGGCTGCGGTGCTGTCTTTCCATCCCAGCGCGTCTTCGGTCTTCGCCAGATACGCCGCATACTCCTCTGAGTCTCTTGGGATCTCTTCTGCCTCAAGGCCGGCCCCCTTCGGGATCCCGGCGTCCTCTTTATAATCCACGGTGACAGTGAATCGCTCTGACACAGCCGTCAGCGTCCCGCCGCCGGTTCCATGTGCCTCCTCTTCCGCTGCCGCAGGTACCGAAACAGAAGCCGGCGCGGATTCTTCCGGCGGTTCTGCCTCCGCGGCGCTCTGCGCTTCGTCTGCGGATTCCTGTTCTTCCGGCGCAGCCTGTTCTTCCGTTGCAGCCGGTTCTTCCGTTGCAGCCGTTTCTTCCGCGAGTTCTGTTTCTTCCGCGGCTGCCGGCATATCGATGCCGCCCTGCCCGGCTGCCGTGTCCGCTTCCAGTGTCAGTGCAGGCAGGATCAGCAGATACGTTGTGATGAAAACGACGGCAGCAGAAAGCAACAGAAGCTCTGTACGTCTTCTGTACATCCTGCCGGCTACCCTTTTGACGATTTCATACAACTTGTTTGTCTTCATTGCTATTGCAGTCTTTTACAGCCAACCACAAAACAGGTGTGCGGTCCGGTCCGGTAAAACAGAAGCAGATCGTTATCTGCGTCATCCCATTCCTGTAGATGGAACTGTGTTGTTACTTCATAGGTATATCTGACGCCGTTGATGTCCGTAAAAGCGACTTTGTCCCCGGGATTCGCGGCGGCAAGCCTGCGGAACACATCCCGGCGGCTTCCTGTGATGCGGAACTGCTCTGAAAGCGGGGCACCGCCGTCAAGAGCAGCTAACCCTGCCTCCGCCCCGCCCGCCGTGACCGGAGCGGTGATCCCAAGCGCGGGAACCTCCAAATAGCCAACGATATCCACACCATCGATCGTGATCTGCGGCAGCGGTTCTGTGCCGGCATCGCCTGCAGCCGGAATGCCTGTCTCCGTCCCGATCCCCGGAACGATCTCCTGCATCTGTTCGATGACCCGGTCTGCTCTTTTCACCGCCTGTGCTCTATGGAGCAGCTGCAGACAGACACCGCCCGCGACAGCGACGATCAGCAAAAGGACCGCGATCTTTATGAACCTGCTTTTTTGATTCGTTTCACGCATCGTTCCGCGCTCTCAGTTCCGCCCGCTGTCCTTCTTACATCTTGCGAAGAAAAGCAGCAGGAGCATCCCGGAAACAGCGGCAGCGAATGCCCACAACCCCGGCTCAGACGGATCGCCCGTCTTTGGCTTCCCGCCGTCTTCTTCCTCATAATGCGCCAGCGTGTTGACGATGGTGAACCGCTCGATCCCGTCGGCTTCGTTCGTCTCCCCCGCAAGCGGGAGCTCAGCCTCAAAATACGCAAGCTTTGCCGCATCTTCCGGCGCCGGGCTGAACTGCCCCTCTGCGGTCAGGACTTCGGACACCGACCATCTCGCATTATCGGATGGCTCAAATTCTTTCCTGACCACATATTCCCCGTTCTGCCGCACCATATACTTGTACGGCGTGCGGGATTCTTCGGATTTCCATGTGTAAGTCCAGTTGTTGCTGTCATTCAGGGAAACCACGTCGATCAGTTCCCCGCCGTAGCAGATCCTGACCAGCACTTCCTGCGGTTTCGTCTTCCCGGCCAGATCTTCACGTCCCCCCGGAAACCGCCAGGTTTTGATCACCATGTGTTCAAACACAGCTTTTTCCCGCATCGGTTTGATCACGATCTCGTCCTGGTTGAGGACCCTGCCGTTGAGCACCCCGACAAAGCACGGCACGGGTGTCCACCTGTAATCGCCGATGATCCTAGATCTGCCGGCCAGAAGATACAGCCCGTTTTTCTCGAGATCCAGATCCATTGCACCGCCGCCGCAGACAACGTCCGCTGTCTGCAGCACTTTTTCCGCCGGATCACCGAAGACACCGCCGCCGATCTCCGCAGCAAGCGTGACCGCAGCCTCTGCCCAGGCTTCTTCCCAGCGCATGCCGTCATACTGCTGCGGGTCGTACTCCTCGGGAACGGGGATCGACACATCTGCCCCGGAGCCCGGGAATTCCGTGTTGACAAACCGCGTCCCGCTGAATCCGCCCACATAGTACAGGTCGAACGTGAACGTCTGTCCGTCGAGCGCCGGATCTTCCGCGTCCAGCCGGATCTGTACGTCCCCGCCATCCGCATAGACGACAGGCAAAGTCCCCGCCGTCCATCCTGTCAGCAGGATGGTCAGCAGGACGGGTATGATCACTGTCAACTGTCGCCATGCGGTTCTCATGAATGCTTCCTTCTATTGTTGTATTCGCTTCAGCGATGTATGGTCTTCAAGAATTCTTTTTTGATCGCCCCGGGGTCGTTCCGTTTCGCTCTCCGCGTGCTGATGAGCAGTACCGCCAGCAACAGGAGAAGCGCCGGCACCGCCAGTACCGGTGCGATATACAGCGGCGGGATCCGGATCCCGTCCGCCGTGATGTCCGCGGTGCCGTTGGCATTCGGTATTCTGTGGCCTCTTACGAGCAGCCTGTGGGTATTGACTCCGTACGGGGTGCAGGTGATCAGGGTACAGAGATCCTGCCCCTCTTCGATCTTAAGATCTGACAGATCCCCGGGCTCTACGGTCCGGATCTGATCACACTCATAGGTCAATGTCTCATTGAGCACCGTGATGGTCCAGGTATCCCCTTCTCTGATCTTGTCGATGTCCGTGAACAGTCTCGCCGACGGAAGTCCCCGGTGCCCTGAAATGAGGGTATGGGTGCTTTCACCGCCTACCGGCAGCGACGAGGCTTCGAGATGACCGATCGCGACCTGCAGAACGGATTCTCCGGTCCCGTGATAGATCGGCAGATGGATGTGGAACTTAGGGATACTGATGTACCCGATGATCCCCGTACCGCCGACATCGAGCAGGCTGTCGTACTCCGCCCTCTGTTCGCCGGTCATATGCCAGCGCATGCCGGACTCCGCCAGCGTGGCATTGTAGGCCTCTGCTTCCCGGATCATCCGGGAATAATCCTCAGTGCTCATGGCGGCAACGTCGTCATTGTATGCGATGATCGCCCTGGTCTGGTGGAAGGAATTCCAGTAATTGGCAATCGAAGGATAGAGCAGCAGACTGATCCCGGTCAGCAGCCCTGCAAGGAGGATCAATGTAAATGCATGCCGCCTGGTCCACTCTCTCATGACCCGTTCCCGCGCCTTTGCACCGACCCGCTATACTCAGTTCTGTGTTCTTCTTCTGGCGATCAGCACGATCCCGCATGCAACCACGAGGAGCGCACCGAGAATGTAGAAGACCGTCGTGCCCATCCCGCCGGTAGAGGGAAGGACAGCCCCCTGATTGTTCTGTACGTTAAACTCGTGCACCGCCGCGACATCCGTCGCCGCACAGTCGGCAGTGGTTCCGTCCGGAAGTGTATAGGTAACGGTATAACTGTCGACCTTTGTCGTATCTGTCGCGTTGAAAACCGGCTTGATCACGACCTTGACCGGTGCGGTCAGTTTGTTGTACCCGTCCGGTGCCTTGACCTCGTAGAGGTAATACGTCGTCCCCGCAGCATCCCCGTCGAGTCCGTTGAAGGTCACGGTATTGTTCGCCTCAAGGATGTAGTTCACGGCATCCGGTGCCTGTGTCTGATTGCCGGACGCGTCAAACTTGAGCAGTTTTGCCTTCTGCGCATCCGTCAGGGTCTCGGTGAGGTCTCCCAGTGTGCCGTCTGTGGAAAGGACGAACTTCGCGCCGTTCAGAGCCGCGTCATTATTGCTGCCGTCCACTTTGTCGACCTGGAACTTGAAAGTCGATTCGTATACGGTCGAGTGTTCCGTCTCCGTGTTCTTTTCACCATATGTGACATGCGCATCGTTCTTCTCGTTCACGACTGCATTCGCGTTGAGCTTCGCCGTGTACCGCAGGGTCACATCCGTGGCTTCCGTGATGGTATCGAGATAGCGCTGCGTGAATGTGATCGTGATATCTTCTCCGTCGCCGGCAACAGCGGCCCATTTTGTCACACTGTAATCCGCCGCTGCAAGAGGCGTTTCTCCCACACCGATAAATGCAGGCGCTTCCCCCTGAAGATCCAGACCGGCGCTCAATGTATCATGGAAAACAACATTCGCGGAGCCGGGATACAGATGGATGGTCACAGTGTAAGTGACGGTATCATCGATATCATTCGTCGCCCCGTCCGAAGTCTTTTCAACGGAAGGCGTCTGGTTCTTGTCCTTGACCAGTGCATCCGGCGCTGTGCTTGTCACCGTCGCGAGAGAACCGGTCGTGGTCGTGATGAAATAGTAGCCGTCCTTCAGTCCGGTGAAAACCAGGTCGTCTCCGTTACCTGTTCCGGTCCCGACCTGGGTCCCGAACTGTTTTGCCCACTGCCGGAACGCTTCCGTGGTAATGTCCGCACCGCTTTTCGCAGTGATATTGCCGGCCGTGTCCACAGAGAACCAGTCCGTTCCTTTCACGGTCTTGGCCGCTCCGGTACTGTCGGTGTACGTATACTCTTCTGTCAGCGATTTGCCCGACGGCAGCGTATAGTTGATACCCGCTGTCATGACATCCGTCTCCGTACTGGTGTCGCTTCCGCCCTGCCGCGCGCTGTTTGTCGTAGCGTCGAACAGTTTGAAAATGGTGTAGGTCTGATGCTCGTTCGTGCTGTCGACAGTCACTTTATAACTGCCGCCCTGTCCGGTATCGACCGTCTGATCCGCGGCAAATGCCGCCATACTGCCCATGCCTGCACACAGAAGCAATGCGAGAAGCAGTACCATCATCTTCCTCAGTTTTTTCATTGTTCTTCTCCTTCCACCTTCATAAATCTGCCGTCAATGAATAACTATTTCACCGGTCCGATGCGCGAGAGCGGCCAGACGCGGAAAACGATCTTCCCTACTATCTGTTCCGATGTCACACACCCGACCGCCTGATGCCGCGAATCGACCGAAGCTTTCCGGTTGTCACCCAGGACAAAGATCCTGTCTTCCGGCACCTGATACGGGAAAACGATGTCCGGTTCGCCGAACGCCTTTTCTGTCAGGTACGGTTCCTCGATCAACTGCTGATTGACATACACATTTCCGTCTGCGTCGATATCGACCCAGTCTCCGGAACACGCGATCACACGTTTTACAAGAATATTATTATTGTAATAAAAAGCGACTATATCCCCCGTCTCAAACCCGGCGCCTTTGACTGAAACGACCAGTTCCCCGCTGCGCAGTGTCGCGTTCATCGACTCCCCGTAGATTCTGAGGACCGGCAATAAAAGCATTGCTACCAGAACGGATACGGCTGCCACCACGATCAGGATATTCGTTGTGCTCACAATGGAAGCCCTCAGTCTGGACCGGAAAGAAACGCTTTCGTAAGCTTCTCTGATCGCGTCGGTCGCAGGAAGCTCCATTCTCCTGCCTTCACTTTCCATCGGTACGGCTCCTGATATTTTCAAGATACTGCCTGGCAGCTTTATCTGCCGCTTCGAACACCTCGTTGACGGCCAGCGCAGCCTCCGCCATCGAACCGGCTCTTTCGATCTTCAGTTCTCTGTCAGCAAGTGATGCTTCCAGTTCCTCGATCCTGGCGCGGAGACGGTCGATTTCCTCTCCCTGCCTGAGCATGATTTCCAGCAGATCCTTTTTACCGAGTTTTGCCAGATCGGAAGTGCCGCCTCTCTTACTGTGTCCGTCTGTTTTCATAATGCAGTCCCGCTTTTCCATATGGTACCAGCCGCTTTTGCGATGAACTGCAAAAGCGGCATGTTATGAATACTTATCCAAATAAATTTTACTTTCGTTCCAAAAGATGTCAAGTTTGTGGACGCAAAATCGATTATGTAACCTCGCATCGTTGTAGTCCCGCTTGCTTTTGACAACGGACGGATGATATACTTTCCCCTGCATACGAATGCATACATTTGAAAGAGAGGCAGTCATGGGAAAGATGTATCCGAAACTGGTCGTCAGACCGAACAACATGAGACATAATATGGAACAGGTTGTCGCCGTCGCCGCTGAAGGAGGCATGAAGGTGACCGGTGTCAGCAAGGGCTTCTGCAGTATTCCCGCGTGCTGCCGCGCCATGTTGGACGCAGGATGTGAGAACATCGGCGTCGCGCGGACGGTGGACCTGCGGAAACTGAAGGCGTTCGATCCGTCGATCGAAACGCTGCTTACCAGGATCCCCATGATCTCCGAAGCAGAGGACGTTGTACGCTATGCTGATATCGCGCTTGTCTCCGGGATCGAAGTCCTGCAGGCGCTGAACGAAAAGGCGCTTGCAGCCGGCAATGTGCTCAAGGTCGTCATCATGCAGGACATCGGCGACCTGCGTGAAGGGTACTACGATCAGGAAGAGATGGTCCGGGATGCTGTCCGGGTGGAACAGGAAATGCCCGGACTCAGGCTCTACGGCGTCGGCACAAATTTCGGCTGCTACGGCTCCGTCAATCCATCGACGGATAAAATGGAGCTGCTGACCGAAACCGGCGAAATGATCGAGGCGCGGATCGGCAGACAACTGGACATGTACTCCGTGGGCGGCACCCAAGTCCTCAATCTGGTGCCGGAGAAAGGACTGACTCCGCGGATCAACAACGTCCGCTGCGGCATTGTCTCCATCACCGAAGCACCTTACACCTGGGAAGCAGATATTCCGGACAGAGTGGATTCTTTCCGCCTGCGCGCAGAGATCGTTGAGCTGCGCAACAAACCCACCATGCCAAACGGTAAAATGGGCAGCGCCGCACTGAACGAGAAGAGAGTCTATGTGGACCGCGGCATCCGCAGACGGGCGATCGTCGCTCTTGGTCATCAGGACATCGGCGAAGGCGCCGATTCCATCATCCCGGTGGAACCCGGGATCGAGGTGCTCGGCTCCAGTTCCGACCACACGATCCTGGACGTCGAGGACTATCAGGGGGAACTGAAGGTCGGCGGCTATGTAGAGTTCAACATCAACTACATCGCCTGCATGCACCTGACGATGTCCTCGGATCTTAACATCGAGGTCATCTGATTTCACCAGCTCATCTGAATCATACAGCCGGCGTGCCGCTTGGCTGTCCGGGAAAGCAAGAAGAGCAGAAAAGAATTCCTGCATGGCGGAGACTTCTTTTCTGCTCACTTCATGTTGTTGGTTCGACAGTTACCGATCTTCGGGTTTTCTGCGGCGTGCCACTGTGACAGCAATCAGTACTGCCAGTGCCAGGAGGGGCACTCCGTACAGCAGATAGATATTGGTGGGATCTCCTGTAGAGACCGCGTGATGGCTGGTGTTCTGATTACCGCTATCGGTTGTTCCGTTGCCGGATGAACCCCCGTTATCCGGCGGATTATCAGGTTCATCCGGATTATCAGGATTGTCCGGTTTATCCTCCGGACAGTTTACTATCGTTCCGCCCGGTTCCGCCGTATCAGATCCCTCGACCTTGTACCCTTCCGGTACAGCCGTCTCCTGTACAGTATACTCATACGCATTACCCTGTGCGTCCGTTTCAGGCAGCCCCCGGTACTCTATTGTGTAAGTGCCGTCTCCATTGTCCGTGACATGCGCTTCTTCGTCTACGGGCTCTCCATCCCTCAGCAGTGTGACGCAGCCGGCGAATGCATCAGCCGATGGGCGGATTCCCGCTTTGTCTTCACTGTCATCCCATTCCTTGGTCACGGCGAGCAGAAGTCCGGCTTCGTTCTCTTTCTTTATCTTCATATGAAGGTGATACGTGCGCATTTCATCAGCGTCAGCCTTGAAAGCCTGCTCGATAAACCCCGCTTCTTCAAGCGCATCTGCAGACGGACCGGCAAACGGGCTTTCTGCCCCGCCCGCCAACGCGGCATGTACGAGGAAAGAACTGCTTACAGGAACTTCCGAGATTGTATTGCCGTCTTCGTCGCGGATCTCCCACACGGAGCCATCATCGAGGACATATCCTTCAGGTACCAGCAGCGCAGGCGCTTCCGGTGTGGGTATCTCGTGATCATACTGATTGATGTCATAGAGATAGGTCCCGAACGTGGACCTGAGTTCTTCTTCAGGAGGCAAGTACCACGCATCTCCGTCAACGGCTTCTGTATCTCTGCTAAAGATGCCGCTGTTCTCCTCTTCGGATACGGTAATATCGACTTCGTTCCCTGCCGCGGCCTCCTCGGTCTGCGTGGTCGCATATGTCAGCACGTTCACCCATGTATCGGAACCGGCGACCTCTTCTGTAAGCTCTACAGAGTCTGCTGGCGTGCCGTCATCGGACATGGCCGCCACAAGTTTGCCGGATGCTTCGTCCCAGGATACACCATCAAGGAAATACTTTACCTGATACTTGGATGTCACATAGATCTTGACTGTGCTTCCGCCGCGCACGTTGTCAAGCTGACCGCCGCTTTCGGTCATCCAGTTCAGCCTATACTTGAGGCCGTCTTCCTTCGACCCCTGCATGGCTACTACATAGTCGATGACATAATCGTCTACCTGGGAAGCCTCGGGGAAGACATCTCCATCGAGCAGATAGTTGTCAAGCTGCGTGCGCAGAGGAGGATCGTCCGGATCTCCCCAGGGGTCATAGGAATCCTCATATCCGTCCAGCAGATCGTCGACTATGAACTTGACGTTCAGGTCGGCAGAGTTGTCATTGTGATACATGTAATAGAGCGGAAGAGGATCGCACCAGAGTTCTCCGTCCTTGTATACTTCGACATTTATCTTTCCGAGCCAGCTTTCATCCCAGCTTGTGCCGTACCAATCATACTCCTGCGGACTCAGATTTTCATAGTCTTTCCAGTCGCCTGCGCCTACGATGGCGTTGCCGTCACTGTCTTTTACGGATACAGGCTGGCTGAAGCCGCGCTTGCAGAAGATCGGATAAAGATCCAGGGTCTTGCCGTCTTCACTGTTCTCCATAAGAGCCTGGATCTCAGGGGCTTTTAATGAGAACTTGCCCTGGGAATCTCCAACGAGCTTATACTTGTCGATCGCTTCCTGTGACAGGGAACCTGTCCCTACAGTCGGATCATATTCGAACAGGTTGCATGAATCCTCGGTGCCGAGATACGCAGGCTGCTCCGGGTCGGTTGTCCATCCGAGGAGCTTGTAGTCTCTGGTATATACACTGGCCCAGTTATCCCATGTGTCCTCGCCGGAGTCGGTCTTGACTCTCGCGGTGTTGCCCGTGTATACGGTCTTCCAGATATCCGCCTTTGTCTTGTCGTATTCGTCAATAAAGTCCGGATCGTTCGCTTCACCGACATAATGATAATTGATCTTATATTTCTGGCGCTTCAGTATCAGGAACGTTTCCGCATCCGCGCCTGTTCCGTTAGCAAATGTATGTACCCAATTGCCATTGCCGCTTTCAGTCCATAGGTAGTTCATCCAACAACTTGAGTCGTTTCCGCGTACGTAGAACACGCCGTTGCCTCCCGAATTCCAATGGTCTCCGGGTGCTTCGGTATAGAAGGAAATGCTCTTCTCCTGGTCCTGGAACCGGATCTCGTCGGAATCCTTTACCAGACGCACATATTTTGGATCGTCCGCTTTGCATTCTTTTAGGAAGGAGAACTTCCTGTGCCCGTCGGTATCTCCGGTTCCGCCGGTGTCCGCCCCAAGTATAAAGGCATTGTCTGAAGAAGTGCGGATCGTTTGTTCATCCCACTCATCGCTGACTTTTGTGAAGTCGCCGCCCACCAGAACGCCGTTATCATCTCTGACGTTCGAAAACAGTTTATTGTACGAGGTCCATTGAGATGGGATGATGACGATCTCATCGCCGGCGTTAAGCTCGGTCAGGTCTTCGATCGGAGCGTACTCACGCTCTTCAGCTGTTTCAGGGATGTCCTCTACTTCCTCTTCCGGCTCAGTTATCTCCGCGTCAGTGAGGATGATGAAAGATGTCGGATGCTCATAGCTGCTGGCCAGTGCAACATACTCCGGAGTATCGTATTCAGGCTCTGTTTCCATGACAAGAGCACCCAATCTGTATACATAATAATAGCCATAATCGTGATCAGGCCAATGGTTCAGGAAACGCCAGGTATAGGCTCCGCCGCCCCAGTACTTTGCGCCTCCGAGGCTGTTGACGCCGTCATCGGTAGGCGCGTTGAAAGCATATGGATCCCCGACACCATATGTATTGCTAACTCCGTAAAAGCTTCCGCCGAACAATTCCGGAACATATTCCAGACAGTTCAGACCTTCATGGTCTATTATCCACTCAGCACTGGTGCCGGTTGCTTTTTCAAGAGTGATATTGCCGGAAGAAGTGCTGAATATCGGTTCGATACTGCTGGAGCTCCAGCCAAGTTTGAGCTTGATCTCCTTCTGCTCTGCATCGCGCTGGTTTGTATAGAGCTTGAGGTTCTTGCCGCTTACGTCCTTTGCCTTATATACGTAAGTCTCTGATTTGACTTCATTTGCTGTCATCTTATATGTGAAGTCAGGATCCGTGACCTCTTCGTAGCTCTTGCCGCTCAGCGAGTCCATGATGACCTGATAGCCTGTGTCATTGTTCGCGAACGCATACCACTCATTGTCGGCAGCGCTCTGCGTCAGAATAATATAGTGCTTGCCCCCCTGGATCTGTGTGGGATCTGTCATGGGGTGGAATTCCACAGCGCCGGAACTGCTCTCCGTTACATGAGGGATTTCATCCGGTGTCCAGGATTCATAAGCATCGACTTTTAAAAAGGAGATACTTTTTGTGTGATTATATGATTCATCGTTTTTGGTCAAACCGGACCAACCAAGATCCTGCCAATACAGACGATCATAACTGCTGTTGACATACGCGTATTTTTCACCGTTTTCCCATTCGTCCGGGTCGGCAAGGTTGCCATCGGCATCATAGATATAATAAGTGACAAAGTATCCGACTGCACCGCTCGCGTCACTTGACCGGGTGATCGTTACACCATCTTCAACCAACATTTCAAAGGAAACCGAAGCAGTGTCCAGCATGCTGTTATCCAGCGGGACATCTGCCTGTGCAATGAGGTTCTCCTTAGTGTTAGAGTCATAAAGTCTCACCTTGAGCGTGTAACCAGTAACATCCACGCCCTTGGAATAGCTGTCGCCGGTTGTAAGCAGCTGGAAATAAGCCTTGATAGGGTCTTCGGCAGCAGGTTTTGTCATCGGAGAGTCCTCTGCCTGCGGCTCGGATTGCTCTGTCTGCGGCTCAGCCTGATCCGCCTGCGTATCAGATTGATCCGTCTGTGGATCGGATTGCTCCGGATTTGAATCCATGTCACTCTCATTGGCAGGAACATCCTCCGCATCCATCCCGGCATCTCCGGCGGATCCGTTTGCTGCCATTTCATCCGAACCGTCCTGCGCTTCTGCCGGAGCCGCGTCATCATTCTGGCCGCTGCTTTGTTCCTCGATTTCCTGCGAAACCTGTGGATCCGCTGTGTCATTGCCGTCCGCGTCCGCTTCACCGAAAACAGAACCCCCCGGGAATTGTATGGTCAATATCATAGCAATGGTAAGAAAACAACTCAGCAGTTTTAAAGCAGCCTTCTTTTTCCTCATCTCGATTCCCCCTTCGGCGATGCTCTGTTTTAAAACCAACAAGACAGAACATAAACAACTTGCATTAGTTTAGTGCAATTGTACTCGCGCCTAATTTAACTTACAATATATTACAACTATTGAGCGTCTAAGAATCAACGAGTAACAACTTAAGATAACTCCCCAAGCGAAATAAGCATGAAAAAAGAAGGCCGACGGCCTTCTTCTTTTCGTTTGGTGGAGCTGGCGGGAGTCGGACCCGCGTCCAAAACCACATCCACAAGAATTTCTCCGAGCGCATCCTCAGTTGGAATTTTCGCTTAGCGGCGAGGCGAGAGGCGGCCTGCCGATCCGTTATCCCGTTGGTCCCTTACGCTACCGGGAACTCACGCAAGGTTTTCCTGCATGTCGACGCCGGATCGTGCACCTGCAGGTGAATGCAAGCCGACGCGCGGGGCTGAACTAAGCAGCCAGTGCGAAAGATCTGTTATTTTTAGCGTTTGTATTTAACGGGTCCTTTTTAACGCAGCCGGACCAACTGCGGCTCGCTTATCCTGATTCAATGATCCTGTCGAAACCATGACAGCCCCATGACCGGAAACAGCGGAAGCGAACATCTGTTTGCTTCCGCTGTTATGATACCATACTTGCGTGTAAAGTCAATCCCTAGAGATCGTAGTACAGCTCGAATTCGACCGGATGCGGTTCAACAGCGACTGCCGCCGCATTCTTCCTGTTGCGGTCGATCAGCTGATCGAGCAGCCGCTGCGGGAAGACGCCGCCTGCCGTAAGGTAATCGTGATCCTTCTCCAGTTCGCGGATCGCCTCATCCAGCGACGCCGGAAGACCGGTCAGTTTGGCCTTCTCTTCGTCAGACAGTGTGTACAGGTTGAAGTCGTACGGCCCCCAGCCTTTCGCGTGCGGATCGATCTTGTTCTTGACACCGTCGAGGCCCGCCATCAGGATCGCTGCGTACGCATAGTACGGGTTGCAGGTCGCGTCCGGGTTGCGCAGTTCGAAGCGCTTGACCTCCGGCGATTTGGCGTATGCCGGGATACGGATGACTGCGCTGCGGTTGCTCATCGCGTAGCCGATCGTGACCGGCGCTTCAAATCCGGGAACGAGTCTCTTGTAGGAGTTTGTCGACGGATTGGTGATCGCGCACAGGGACCGCGCATGGGTGAGCAGGCCGCCCATGAACCAGTGAGCTGTTTCGCTCAGCTGCGCGTAGCCGTCCTTGTCATAGAAGACCGGTTCGCCGTTCTTGAAGAGCAGCATATGGACATGCATGCCGTTACCGGCTTCTCTTGCCAGCGGCTTGGGCATGAAGGTTGCGGTCTTGCCATGCGCGACAGCTTCGTTCTTGATGACGTACTTGGCCGACATCGTATCGTCCGCCAGCTTGAGCATCTCACCAAGCTCGACTTCGATCTCCATCTGGCCGCTGCCGCCGACTTCCGGATGATGGTACTTGACCTCAACGCCGAATTCCTTCATCGCCAGACACATGCTGCTGCGCAGATCGTTATGGATATCCGTCGGAAGCGGGTTGTGATAGCCCGCTTTAGGTTTGAGCTGATACCCGTTGTTGTTATCCTCAAGTCCGGAGGAGAAAGCCGCCTGCTTCGATTCGATGCGGACGCCCATGTCGTGATTGGCGGTCTTGTAACGGACCGAATCAAAAATGCTGAACTCGTACTCCGGACCGATGAGCATTTTGTCCGCCACGCCGAGTTCTTCCATATATTCGAGCGCGCGGATCGCAACGTTTCTAGGATACTGGTCGAACGGACGGTTGTGCGGGAGATCGATCACGCGTACATCGCCGATCATGGAAAGCGTCGGCACGCTCATATACCTGTCGATGACAGCGGAATCCAGAACAGGAATGAATACCATGTCGCTGTTCTCGACTGGTGCATAGCCGTAGTTGCTGCCGTCAAAGCCGATGCCGTATTCCATCGTGCTTTCGGTGAGACGTTCCGCAGGAATGCTCAAATGTCTCCAGCGGCCGTCGATATCGGTCAGTTTGAAGTCTACCATCTGGATCCCGTTTTCTTTGATCAGTTTCTGGATGTCTTTCAGTGTTTTTGCCATAAGAATCTGCCCTCCTGCACCGCAAAACGTGCAACCGAGTTCTGTTTACACTCATATCGTATGCGATTGCCGGATTGAATTCAATCTTTGATTGCCAATTTTCTGCCAAATGCACATAAAAGGAAACAGCACCCCGTGAAGGGTGCTGTTTCCACTGCTTGATATCAAGATCCGACATGCGTCGGGATTCCTGCTCTTTTGAAAGGCTTCGGAGATCCTCAGCCGAGTTTCCTGAAACCCAGATACCAGTCGTAGATTTCCACGTCATCATCGCTTTCCGCAGCAGCCATCCGCTCTTCCGCCGCCTCGAGCGTCAGCGGTGCGGGCATGACGACCGGATCGCCCGGACGCCAGTCTGCCGGTGTGGAGACATTGTACTCATCGTGCGTCTGCAGGGACTGGACGATGCGTTTGATCTCATCGAAATTACGGCCGCAGGACATCGGATAGTACAGGATCGTGCGGATGACCCCTTCCGGATCGATAATAAAGACCGCGCGGACCGTCTGGGTCTTGGCGACCGTCTGCAACATCCCGTATTTCCTTGCGACATCCATACTGATGTCCGCAATGATCGGGAACGGCAGTTTTACACAGCCTTCTCCTTTCCAATCGATGTGCTCAATGCTTTTCGCCCACGCGAGATGCGAATGGACCGAATCGATGGACAGGCCGATCAGCTTGCAGTTCATCGCTTCGAATTCATCCGCCATCCTTGCGAACGTGATGAACTCGGTCGTGCAGACCGGGGTGAAATCAGCCGGATGCGAGAACAGGATGACCCAGTGTCCCTTATAGTCTTCAGGGAAATTGATCTTCCCCATTGTCGTCATCGAACGGAATGCCGGTGCCTGGTCACCGATCATCGGCATTGCATAAGCTCTTTCTTCCATGATCATTCTCCTTTCCGTGCAGGATCAGCGTCTGGTTTCGCGCAGCATCCGCCGGGAAGCGTCCTTCCTGGCGATATCGTCGCGCTTGTCGTACAGTTTTTTGCCCCTTGCAAGGGCGATCTCCAGTTTGGCTCTGCCGTCCTCATTGATGTAGAGCTGCAGCGGGACGACCGTCAGACCCTTTTCTTTCATTTTCTGTTCGATCTTACGGATCTCCTTTTTGTGCAGCAAAAGCTTGCGGTCCCGCAGCGGATCCACATTGAAGATGTTGCCGTGGTCGTACGGACTGATGTGCATACCGTGAATGACGGCTTCCCCGTGTCCGACCTTGACGTAACTCTCTTTCAGATTGACTTTGCCCTGCCGGATGGATTTGATTTCCGTGCCCGTCAGGACGATGCCCGCCTCGAATGTCTCGAGAATGAAATAGTCGTGTCTGGCTTTTTTGTTATTCGCGATCAGTTTTCTCTTTCTCTGCTGCATGTATTCTCTTTGCAGGAGTCCCTGCTTTTCCTTCTATTCCAGTTTGCCGAATCCGTCAAACGGCCACAGCCGGAACACCGCTTTCCCGACAATGGTATCCTCTTCGATCGGACCGAAACTGCGGCTGTCCACGCTGACCTCCCGATGGTCACCCATGACAAATACTTCGCCGTCGCCGAGTGTAATTTCCTCCATATAGCCGGGGGTGCCGCCTTCCGCGATATACGGCTCTTCCAGTGCTTCCCCGTTCAGGTAGACCTCGCCGCCCTGTACGGAAATCGTGTCGCCCGGCAGTCCGATCACGCGCTTGATCAGAAGTTTGTTATGCGATTCATCCAGTTTCAGTTCGGATTTGAAAATCACGATGTCGCCCCGCTCCAGATCTCCGAACCGGTACGCCTGTCTGCTCATCAGCAGATAGTCCCGCGGCTCCACGGTGGGCTCCATCGATGTCTCCTGTACGATCGTCGGGCGGACGAATGCCGAGATGACGAGCGCGATGATGCACGCGATGACGATATCCTTGATGATCAGTCTGGCATTGTCCGTCAGCAGTGCGCGTCTCTGCCGGCGCTTCGCACGGCGGCCCCTGCGCTCCTCGGCAGCAGAAGGCTGTCTGGCATGCTGCTTTTCAGCCTCCGGATCGAAGATGACGGTGTCGACTTCCGGATCGCGCGGATCAGGTCTTGTGACTGCGCGCGCCTCGTCTGTCTTCGGGTGCCTGCGGAACGGCGTCGCCCCTTCATCGATCGTGATCTCTTTATGAGGCTGCGGCTTGGCAGGCTCTTCCGCGGGTGCCGCCTCTTCGACAAGCCTCTTGAAGTCTGCGTCCAGTCTGGCTGTTTCCCTCTTTTCTACTTCTGTAGCGACGTTGATGTCCAACAGATCATCAAACTGTCTGTTTTCTTCCCTCATTGCCTGTGGCATTCTCCTTGAATAGTGCTTTCTGTATCCTCGTAAAGGTGTCCGGCGGCGGGCACTCGATCGTCTTTCCCGCCAGCGGTCCTTCGTGGAACCGCATTGCCGCGCAGTGCAGCAGCTGTCCGCGGACACCGTATTCTTTCTTTGCTGCTTCGTTGATCTTCGGCGCCCCGTATTTGGGATCGCCCAGGATCGGATGGCCTACCTCCGCCAGATGCAGCCGGATCTGATGCGTCCGTCCCGTCAGGATCCGGACACGCACCAATGTGTATTTTCCGCTCGCGGCGAGCGGTGTGACGAGCGTCTCCATCCACTTGCCTTCTTCGGCAAGGCGGGAACGGTTGTCCGTCTCATCCCGGACCATCCTGTCGCGGAGCATGAGCGTTTCTTCGATCCGCCCCGTCACGATGGCCAGGTACTCCTTATCAACAGCTTCCTTATCGCGCATCAGCACAGTATAGGTGCGCAGCGCTTCCTGCGTCTTGCCGAACAGAACGATGCCGGTCGTGTTGCGGTCGAGCCGGTTGACAGCAGCCGGGCGGAAGTGGTTTTCTTTCACCGGCGAGTAATCGCCCTTCTCCATCAGATACCCTTCGACCTGGTTGACGAGCGTGTTTTTCTTTTCCGTCTTGTCGCCGTGGGTCAGCAGCCCGAATGGTTTGCCGACGAACAGCACCTGCTCATCCTCGTAAAGGACCTTGAACTGCCGGGGCGCATGCCAGACCCTGCGCGTGCTGCGCAGCGCCTCCGCCTGTTCCTCCGAAATATAGACGCTGATCTCATCACCTTCGGACAGCAGTGTTTCCCGGCTTGCGCGTTTGCCGTTCACCTTGACGTCTTTGCGGATCATCTTGTAGATGAGCGACAGCGGTGCCTTGTCGAAATACTGTCTGAGAAAGCGGTCCAGTCTGCGCTGGGCGTCGTTTGTTCCTGCTTTGATCGTGACCATCATAATATTATACACTGACCGGGCGTGTTTTCACACCTCTGATTTGCATTATCTTGCTGCCGCGGCACAAAACCGCTCCGGTCCGCACCGCACAGAGTCCTTACGATTTTTATGGAATCGCTGCGGTTCCTGTGGTAAAATAACTTGGTAAGGAGATTTTGCTATGGAAAAAATCAAAGACTTCTTTTACAACAAAAATGACGTGCTCATCGCCCTGCTGATCCTGGCATGTGCCGCCGCTGTCATCTACTTCCGCGTCCGCGCGATCATGGCGTATCCGCAGCAGCAGATGGAAGACTCCGGCGCAGTCATCGACATGGCGAAAGCCGCGTTTACCATGCTCGGCATCGGCTGATCCGGGCAGCACGCATCGCCCGCATGGGCGATGTCTTGTTTTTACGTTATTACAAAAGCGTGTTCCAATACGGAGGTCAACAATGGCACTCATTACTTCGAAAGATATGTTCGCCAAAGCACTGAACAGCGATTACGCGATCGGCGCATTCAATGTGAACAACATGGAGATCATCCAGGGCATCATGGAAGGCGCGCAGGCGGAGAACGCCCGTGTCATCCTGCAGGTTTCCGCCGGTGCCCGCAAATACGCCAAACCCGCTTACCTGGTCAAACTCGTGGAGGCGGCGATCATCGACACAGGCGTTGATGTCTGCCTGCATCTCGACCACGGCGCGGATTTTGAGATCTGCAAAAAATGCGTCGACGACGGTTTCACTTCCGTCATGATCGACGGTTCCAAGTACCCGTTCGAAGAGAACATCGCGCTGACCAAACAGGTCGTTGACTACGCCCACGACAAGGGCGTCGTGGTCGAAGCCGAGCTCGGCAAACTGGCCGGCATCGAGGATGATGTCAACGTGGATGCCCGCTCCGCCACCTTCACCGATCCGGCGGAGGCACAGGAGTTCGTTGAACGCACCGGGGTCGACTCGCTGGCCGTCGCCATCGGTACCAGCCACGGCGCTTACAAGTTCAAGGGCACACCCTACCTCGATTTCGAACGTCTGAAGGAGATCCACAAGCTGATCCCCGGCACACCGCTCGTCCTGCACGGAGCCAGCACAGTCCTGCCCGAATTCGTGGACAAGTGCAACCAGTACGGAGGCCAGATCCCCGGCGCACAGGGGGTCCCCGAAGACATGATCAAAGAAGCAGCCAAATACGGCGTCTGCAAGGTCAACATCGACACCGATGTTCGTCTGGCGATGACCGCCGAGATCCGCAAGTATCTCATTGAGCATCCGGCGGACTTCGATCCGCGCCTGTATCTCGGACCCGCCCGCGACGCGATCCGTGAGATGGTCCAGCACAAGATCCGCGACGTCCTGAATTCGTCCGGCACGATGGCGCTGTAAACGGCCGCCAGATATCCCCCCCTACAGGAGGTAAACGATGAAATTACAAGAATCCGGCGAAATGTACCTGGAGACGATCCTTGTGCTTTCGCAGAAGATGCCGCACGTGCGCTCCATTGATGTCTGTGAGGAAATGGGCTATTCCAAACCCAGCGTCAGCCGCGCGATGAGCATTCTCCGCAACAACGGCTATGTTATCATGGACGACAGCGGGTATCTGCATCTGACCGAGACCGGCATGGAAGTAGCGACCAAGATCTACGACCGCCACAACACCCTCTCCGCTTTTCTGGAAGGAATCGGCGTCGAAGAAGAAACCGCTGCCGAAGATGCCTGCCGGATCGAGCACGTCATCAGCGATGACACCATGGCGGCGATCAAAGCGTACATGGCGAAAGAGAAATAGCGGCATACGCAAGGCGTGCCGCAAAGCGGTATGAAAAGAAGAGCGGTTCCGGAGGGTACCG